>NZ_JAQMTI010000151.1:0-33499 GCF_028329225.1 Sphaerospermopsis kisseleviana CS-549
TCTTTGCCATCTCTTGAAATCCCAAAAAATGCACACTTTTTCCGGTATACCCTTCAAAACCCTTGCACTTTTTTCCTGTTTATCAGCCTCTAACCTTTGATATATCAAGGTTTTAGGTTTATTCAGCAAACCCTAATTAATTTTATTATAATTTTTAGGATATTTGGCTGTGTATGCTAAAGTTCAAGATATGATTCACAAAATGATTATCAGGTAGAAGTTATGAATGAGCTTAGGCTGGAATTACCTGCAAATATTTCTATTGATGAGGCACAACTATTGTTGACAGTTAAATTATTTGAATCTGGTAAATTATCTTTAGGACAAGCTGCTAAACTAGCAGGTTACTCCAAGAGTACATATATAGAATTACTGGGAAAAATGGGAGTTCCTGTAATTAATTATCCACCTGAAGAATTAGAACAGGAGATGAATCTGTGAGTGAAGTTGCTGTTACTAATAGTACCTGTTTGATTGGTTTAGAAAGAATAGGACGTTTAGAAATATTACCACAGGTTTTCTCTTTTATATTCATACCATTAGCTGTACAAAAAGAAGTAGGTATTAATGAAGATTGGCCAATAGTTCAACCAGTGGCTAATTTAGCTTTAGTTGCTGCTTTAAAAACCCAACTTGATCCAGGAGAAGCTGAAGCTATAACACTAGCAATAGAATTAGGAGATGTATTTTTAATTATAGATGAACGTAATGCTCGTGGTATTGCTCAACAAATGGGTTTAAAAGTTATAGGTACACTAGGAATGTTACTACGTGCTAAAGAAAAAGGTGTGATTTCGGAAGTGAAACCATTGATTATGTCACTAGAATCTGTTAATTTTCGGATAGCACCTGCTTTAATTCAAAAAGCTTTAATTTTAGCTGGAGAATTATAAATTTTACGATGTTGTTTATAGTCATAATCATCTTCATATTCAATTGTACCAAATAGTTCTATAATTTCCTGTTGTTTTCGTCGTTGTATATACTGTTTTAAAGCTTCTGCAATTACAGCACTTTGATCACTATAACCACTCAGTTCAAGTGCTTCTTTGATTAAGTTTTCGTCTATTTCTAAATTTGTCATCATATTGTATTTTTCTCTAAAATTTCATTTACCAAACTATTGCCATGTTTAAAATAAATCCTGGTAAAATATCTTCCCCTGATAATTCTAAGGGTGCGGTTAATATTTCGACTGGTTTACCTAAACGATAAATTTCTACTTGGCGTGTTTTTGGATTAATCAACCAACCTAATTTTACACCATTTTCCATATATTCTTGCATCTTCTTTTGTGTTTCTTGCAAGCTATCTGTAGGTGACATTAATTCTAAAACAAAATCAGGGGCAATGGGAGGGAACTTAGTTTTTTCTTCTGTGGTTAAACTATCCCATCTTTCTTTTTTAATCCATGCAACATCTGGAGAACGATTTGCACCATTAGGAAGTTTAAAACAGGTGGAAGAATCAAAACACACGCCTAGTTTAGTTTGACGATTCCAAACACCAAAATCAGCATTAATTTCTGAATTAATTCTTCCAGTTTCCCCTCCTGTGGGTGACATGACTAATAGTTCTCCTTTAGCGTTGCGTTCAAATTTTACATCAGGATTTTTCCGACAGAGTTGATAAAATTGATCATCGGTAAATCTGACGATAGGGTTTAGGTTAATGGTTATGGCTGTCATTGTCAATATGGGGTGATAGGATAAAACAGGTATTTTTCAATATTGTCAGAATCAGGATTTCCAGGATTAGAGGATTTACAGGATGAAAACAGATATTTGTCAGTAATTAACCATGATTAGGATTAACTAGATAATTAGCAACTAGAGTTAGGAACTATAGTTAACTAATTAATATCTATATCATTTTACTACCAATCATAGATATTATATCAAATCAGGATCAAAAATTTAATATATTTTACCAGCTTTCTAGTTACTTATCCTGTAAATCCTCAAATCCTGGATATCTTGATTCAGACAATATTCAGACAATATTAATTATCCAGTTATTCTTTAGAGAAAGACTGGGTTAATAATAAGGATGCTCCTGTGTTGTCAAATAACACCAGTCTTAATGAAACCAATTTAAAACCTATTATTGATGAGCTTCTTATTTCTGGCTGACGGATGAATGCTTATACTTAAATCTCGTAATACCAAATATTTTCTTTTTTGACAATAATCCGATTCAAAGACATTCGATCAATTACTCCTGCATCTTCTAATTGTCCTAATAATCTAGTGATAGTAACACGGGTAGAACAAACAAGGGCGGCTAAGTCTTCATGTGTCAGTCGCATATTAATTAATCTCCCTGTTTCTACCTGTGAGCCAAATTTTTTAGATAACCATGCTAGAAGTTGAATTAGCATAGTTTCTACTTTTTTATGGCTACGTATTAACATTAATTCTTCTGCTTGATGGATGTGCTGAAGTAAAGCATCTGTAAATTGCTGCAAGTTATCTGCTGCTAAAATATTCGCTTCTACATTAGTTAAACATTCTATGCAATAGGGTTTGATTTTTGACAGCATTTCACCCACTATATCCCCAGGTCCCCATAAACCTAAAGCTACTGTTGTACCGTCTTCTAAGTAGGTATAAGTCATGACAAAGCCGCTTTCTATTTGCCAGAGGGCATTTTTTTTACTGGGTATGAGCGATCGCCTGGAAAAATGAAACTTTTGGCGATCATTATCAGTAGATAACCCGAAAATAATTGTATTTAAAGGCATAAGTATATTATATTACTATTTTCCGATGTTCTAACCGTAGTATATATGATTTCGGATCAGAAAGTCACGCCAAAAATATCTTCTAGGGTAAGTCAGACCGCACAAATCAAGTAAATCAAGCAATTTTGACATCGGGCGCACCCTACAAATATGTTGATTTCTGGTCAATATAGAGCAACTATGGGAATTATATTAAATAACTACGGTAATCCGATAGATTTATGATATTTTAGTAAAACAAGTGAGAAGCTATCACATTTAACACTTTAAAGTAGACTTCTTTCGTAAAAAGGCTCTTAAATCTATCAATGTACAGTAGTATTTTAAATACAGACGTGAATAGTCAAAGCTACCGTCTCCTGGAACTTTCCGCCAAGGTGGAATACGCACTCTTAGCACTGCTAGAACTAGCCAGCCACCATGATCAAAAAGTTACTCTAACTATAAGTGAAATTGCAGCCAAGCAACCCATCCCAGAGCGTTACTTAGAACAAATTCTCACTCAACTGCGACGTGCGGGTGTGGTGCAGAGTCAGCGCGGTTCAAAAGGTGGTTTTCTTTTAGTGCGTGAACCTTGGCAAATAACCTTACTAGAAATAGTCACCTTGGTAGAAGGAGAACGGAAAGAGAAAGAAAATTCTGAAAATCCAACTATAGAAAGGACTCTAGTGCGTGAAATTTGGGAAAAAGCTAACACCGCTTCTAGTGAAGTGTTGCGTAGTCACACACTCCAAGACTTATGTCAAGAAAAAGAAACTCGCACTCAAAATGATCCCATGTATTACATTTAGTGTGAGTCATCAGCTAATAAATATGGGAAAAGCAATTAATCAATTAATCAATTAATCAATTAATTCTTTTTCATCAAAACTAACAAACACAGACAAATACCAAGGAGTTTGATCGGACTTAATGCCTGATTTTGATAGATGATTACAACACCCAAACCCATCAGTACAAAAGGTACAAAATAACTACCATAATTAGTTAAAAAATTTGCTATTTGCTTCTGGTGGGTTAACTTATAAGCTGCGTAACACCAAACTGACAATAGGAGGAAAAAGACAACTATAATCACTAAAAAGCTATCTAGTTTATTGGTAGAAAATAAAGGTATATAAACAGTAATATTATCACTGCCATTAGCAATAGTAATTAGAGTAATGGTATAAATTTGAGAACTTAACAAATTACTTTGACTTGATGATGCAAATGGTGTAATTTCGGTATTAATTTCAGCCGATAAATTGGTATCTTGTTCTTGATTAACTAAACTACTAATACCCATAGACAAAGGAATCAAACCTAATAAACTAATCCAGTTTGTAGGTATAATTAAACCACTCAATAAACCAGGTAAACTGAGAATGACAAGAATCGTAAAACCCAAATATTGACCTAAAACAATTTGCCAAGGTTGTAAATTATCATCAGCTTGGGCAAAAAAAACCAACAAAATCACAAGATCATCAATATTAGTAGCAATAAAAGTTACAACTCCTGTGATTATAGATATCAATAAATCATTCATTCTACATCATTAATCTTCAAACATCATGAATAGTTTAATTACTGCTTTTACTCAAGGTATTATCGCTTTTGCAGCCACTAATATAGACGATATTATTATTTTACTACTTTTATTTTCACAAATAGATAGTAATTTTCGCCGTAGACATATTTTTATCGGTCAATACCTTGGTTTTTTAGCTATTATTATTCTTAGTTTACCAGGTTTTTTTGGTGGCTTAGTGATTCAGCGAGAATTTATTGGATTATTAGGATTATTACCAATAGTAATTGGCATTAAATATTTATTGAATCGAGAAGAAGAAAATACAGAAGTACAAACAGTAAATAGTGATTTATTAGAGTCATTACATCCCAATCCCATATTTGCTTTTTTATTAAGTATTCTTCACCCTAATACTTATAAAGTTGCGGCTGTAACGCTGGCTAATGGTGGTGATAATATTAGTATTTACATTCCCCTATTTGCTGGTCAGAGTTTTGGTAGTTTAGGAATTATTCTGATTGTTTTCTTATCTATGGTAGGGGTGTGGTGTGGTATTGCCTATTTATTAAGTCGTCAAGCTGCTATTGGTTATATTCTAACTCGTTATGGTAAGGCTTTAGTTCCATTTGTGTTAATTGGTTTGGGATTATTTATTATGTATGAACGTGGTACTTTAGAAATGATCAAATCATTGTTATAAGATATTTGAAAATAAAATATTGGAAAAGCATTTTCAGGTTTACAGATATTTTTTATTCCACTAAATCTCTATTAAGATGGAGAAATGTGATTTTGGTTAACCCCTACTTATGCTGGTAAAACTAACTTCCAACTTACCATCATTAAAATGCTGTATATAATCAATTTCAAAGGGCGTTGAGGTGTCATTTCACAAAGTTTAGCACCAATAATTACACCGGGAACTGAACCGATCCAAATTGGTATCACTAAACCCCAATTAACTGTTCCTAATGTGAGATGTCCTAAAGATGTGAATATTAATAAAATTGCGGCTTGAGTAATATCTGTACCTACTAATTTACGGGCATCAAGACGAAAGAAAACCATCAAAACCAAGGCAAACATAGAACCGGAAGAAACGCTAGTCATACCCACAGAAAAACCTAAAAGTGCGCCAATTAACAATGTTAAAAACCGCCCTTGATTAGTTTTAACATTTAATGTTGGTAATTCGGGTAAATTGACTTTGGGGAAAAACTTCACTAACAACATTTGGATTAATGCTGTGAATGTAACAATTAAAATCATTACTCCCAATAACCGCAGCAAAAGATTATCTATGTTGAGGTTACTGTTTCTGAGTTGATGTAAAACCGCTACACCTAACAATGAACCTGAAACGCTACCTATTGCCAGCCATTTAACTATTTCTATATCTAGGGTTTTTTGTTGCCAGTGTTTGACTCCACCTACTACTTTCATTAATGTGGCTGCTACAACATCAGAACTGATAGCAATAGAAGGCGGTACTTGAAAAATAAAAATTAACATTGGAGTGATTAAAGATGCGCCTCCTATTCCTGTTAAACCGACAATAATACCGATGAAAAAGCTGAAAACGGGTAGTAGTAAGTAGTCCATGTTCCTGTTTTGTAGTGGGTTTTAGCTGTGATCTGTAATAACTCCTCAAGGATGAGTTTTCCCTCTGGTGAAAATTTAGGTTGTTATTTTCTTAACCTGATTGTCTTCACTTGGGTTAATCACCGCAATCTTGATTGACTTACCGTATTTTAATAGTACACCTGGGAAAAGTATATTGTCAAGGTCTGAAAATGAAATAATTTTTTGTTGATTTTGTGGTGATTATTTGCTGACGAATAGAGAAAAAATGATCAATAGTTGAGGAAATACAAACTACAGCTATGGGGGATTTTATTACTAGTTAAATAATAATAAATCCTAATTAAACGCTAATAATAAGTTACTTAAATAGAAATATTTGCATCAAATAAAAAATAAACGCAGCTACTATAAAAAATTTCTTATAAATCTTTTACTTTTGTGTAATTTGCGCTTTTGGCAGTGTAATAATATTAATTTTGAGGCAATACTGTTCGATTAAGGATTTTTGTAGGTTGGGTTTACCGTGTGGAAATCTAACAAACCCTTGTAAATGTTGGGTTTCTTTCCTCAAACCAACCTACGTTATGTCGTTGTTTTAGGGTTAACCGAAAAGTATTGAATTACTAATAGCTAATTACTAATAGCTAATTTCTTAACTTATGAATAAAATGAAAATGATGAAAGAGGAACACACATCAAAGGTTATGGTGATCAAAAACCTGCTGTTTTCTAATTGGCGTTCTTTGTTGCTGATGTTGATAGGTGTGTATTTACCTTTGCAAGTTGTGGAAATTATGGCGGTGAAAATTTGGCAGAATAAAGATAGCTTTTCTTGGGATGTGCCGATTTTGATGGCTATTCATAGTACAGCTAATCCTCAACTAGATGCGATCGCAGTAGTGTTAACTAAGTGGGGATCATTTTGGACTGCATTTCCTGTGTTGAGTGCGATCGCCATAATTTTATTACGTAACCGCAGATGGAGAACTTTTAATTATCTGATCACTACTGCTATAGGAAATTTAATTATTAATCACACAGCTAAAGAAATTATACAGCGAACACGCCCTAATTTATGGATATCAAAAGCACCAGAATTGGATTATGCTTTTCCTAGTGGTCATGCCATGACAAGTATGACATTAGTAGCAATTTTAGTAATTTTAACTTGGGATCGTCCTTGGCGGTGGTTAGTTTTAATTATTGGTAGTTTTTACCTCTTAATTATTGCTTGGACAAGACTATATTTAGGAGTTCATTTTCCTAGTGATATACTTGCAGGTTGGATGCTTGCTTTAGCTTGGGCTATTGGTATGAATTTAATTATTAAACCATAATTATTAAACCATAATTATTAAACCATAAGTCTTCAGCCGTCAGTATTCAGCCATCAGCAAAGAAGAAAATCATGAATAATAGCTGATTACTGATAGCTGAATACTTAATGAAATGCTTAATGAAATGACTAATAACTACTAACCAGTAAAAATTAAGATTTTTGAGCAGGTGCATTAATCACTCTTGCATTTACAATTGCCTGAGAAACATTAGGAATAAACCAGTTAATTTCACCAGGTTTGAGAATTTGTGTTCCTGCTTGGCTAAACTCAATAACACCTGTATCTGGGTTAGTTGTCAAAACTAACTTAGTGCCATTAGTAACTTTAACAATTGAATCACCTGTTAGTTCTTGGTTTTCTCCATCTAAACCAACAGCTACAGCTTTAACATCTGAAGGTATATAAACTCCTTGACAATTCCATTTATTTTTGGTTGTCTGATTATCACCTAAAAAATATAAAGCTGATCCTGGGGAATAATCATCTTCTTCTAAATTTGGTTCTGGTCCATAAATAGCTATTGTTTTACCTGTTTGATTAATACATTGCCCCCAATCAATCCCTGATTCAAAGGCTAATTTTTGTAATTTTAAATCACTGATTTTCTGCTCTAATTGTTCTGGTGTATAGCCTTGGGGTAAAGTTTGTGTAGCTTTTGCATTTGCTAACTGGTTCAATTGTTGACTCAGGGCTATGTAATCAGGATTTTTCTTATATCTGGGCGGATCTGCTAACGCAGATTCAGAAAATAATAAACTGATACAGCATAACGCAATCATCAATATATACTTGAGACTTTTCATGGCAGTAATTCCTGATTTGAGAATATTTAGATTATCCATTTGACCCAAAGTAGAAATGAAAAAACCATCATTTTTCTACTTACTGAACTGTTCGCTAGTTTAAATTATCATAATTAATTCAAATGGGCAAGAATATCATTTAGCCAATTAGAATACCCAGTATTAACTTGAATTTGCATATTAAAAAATCTCAAAAATCTATAATTTTATAGGCTTTTACCTATATAACATCCTAAATAACTCATGATTAAGTAGTGTATTTTTACATACTTTTATTAAATCTTGGAAAAGAATTTTTTATACAAATTTAATTCCCACCAAATCCGATGCTCTTTTGAGTATTTATCAACAGAAAATAATTTTACAAAAAATATCAGAAAAAAATAGATAAACCACTTGCATAATATCAAAGCATCATGTAATATTTGATTTGTCAAAGAAAACACAAATCCTAATAGTAGTTGCTAGGAATAGATATGGGGTTAATCTATAAACAGCAGCTACAGATTCTTTAAGGGAATTTTGTACACATAAATCACAGGTCTGAATAGCCTAGAAGGTATAACTAAAAATTAGCCATAATCCAATACAGATCAGGGATTTATTTCTGTGGAATTGGCTGGTAAATATGCACAACAAAAGGAAAACTTTAAACTTTTGTAAATTTTTATTACTTGCCATCAGGTATTACTCAGACAAAAATCAAAATCTCCCTATTGTCCATCTATGTATGCGTCATTTCACAATAGAGAATCCTGAAGATGAACACAGAAATTAAATCACCTAAAAGTTTTCACGGCTTAAAGCCAAATTGCCTTTCTTTCTCAGAAGTTTTAGCTCAATCTTTTGCGGTTATTGCACCAACAACTGTACCTGCATCTAACATTGGTTTGATTGTGGCACTATCAGGAAATGGTACTTGGCTAAGTTTTGTGATTGGTTTGATGGGATTATTATTAGTGAGCATTAATATCAACCAATTCGCCAGTCGTTCCGCTTCTCCTGGTTCTTTATACTCATACATTACCAAAGGTTTAGGAGCAACCGCAGGTGTAATTTGTGGTTGGAGTTTGGTACTGGCTTATTTATTTACAGGAATGTCAGTTCTTTGTGGTTTTGCTAACTTTTTTGGGATTTTTATTAGCCATTTAGGTATTCATCCTTCGAGTATTACACTATTAGCTATTGGGGCGGGAATTTCTTGGTATGCAGCTTATAAAGATATTCAACTTTCAGCACTAACTATGCTGTGGTTAGAAGTAGTTTCTTTAGTTTTAATTATCATTTTGTGCCTGATTATTTGGGCGCACAAAGGTTTTGCTGTAGATATGTCTCAATTAACTTTATCTGGTGTGAATCCCGGTAATATAGCCACTGGATTAGTTTTAGTTATGTTTGGGTTCTCTGGTTTTGAAAGTGCCACTAGCTTAGGAGATGAAGCCAAAAAACCATTACGTACAATACCTAAAGCAGTGATGGGTAGTGTTATCCTTGCAGGTTTATTTTTTGTTTCTACTACTTACATAGAAGTTTTGGGTTTTAGTGGTACTGGGGTATCTATTACTCAAACAGAAGAACCTTTAGGTTTTCTTTCTCAACAAGTAGGAGTTGGTTTTTTAGGAGAATTAGTAGGTTTAGGAGCATTATTTAGTTTCTTTGCTTGCATTTTAGGAAGTATTAACCCTGCTGCTAGAGTAGCTTTTTTAATGGCACGTCATGGTTTATTTCATGCGTCTTTAGGTCATGCCCACACAGAAAATAGAACTCCTCATGTTGCTGTTACAATGTGTTCATTTTTGACATTTTTAGTTCCGGCGATCATGTCTTTTTTCCACATCAAACTCTTTGAGTGTATGGGATATTTGGGTGCTATTTGTAGTTATGGTTTTTTAACTGTTTATATTTTGATTTCTGTTGCTGCTCCAGTCTATCTACACAAAATTAATAAACTCCGTCTCATAGATATAGTATTTTCTATGTTGGCGGTGGGTTTTATGATGATTCCCATTTTAGGAAGTGTGGGTATTCCTGGTAGTAATCTTTTTCCTGTTCCAGAAGCTCCTTATAATCTTTTTCCTTACTTGTTTTTAATCTATCTTGTTACTAGTTGTAGTTGGTTTTTAATTAAAAAACAACGCTCCCCCCATTTAGTAGCAGGAATGCAGCAACGAGTTGATGAAATTCATGCGAGTTTTGCGGAAAGAAATAACTATTAACAGGTGGTAATTTCCCAAATCTCAAATCTCAAATCTCAAATCTCAAATCTCAAATCTCAAATCTCAAATTCCTATGAGTGGTGTAATCACAGCAATTAGTACAGGGGCGGCCGCTTTTAGTGCCACCAATATTGATGATTTAGTCATCTTAACTTTGTTTTTTTCACAAGTAAATGTGAAATTCCGTAAATGGCATATAATTTTAGGTCAATATGCAGGTTTTACAGCTTTAGTTTTGGTGAGTTTACCTGGTTTCTTTGGCGGTTTAATTTTACCTCGTCCTTGGATTGGTTTATTTGGTTTAATACCAATCATCATCGGCATCAAAACTTTACTAAATTCCGAAGATGAAGAATCAGAAGATGTAGATACAAATACAGAAACATCTCATGAATCATTGTTAGCTAAATTTTTTAATGTGCAAACTTACAGTGTAGCTGCTATTACTTTCGCTAATGGTACAGACAACATTAGTATTTATGTACCGATATTTGCTAGTAGTAATTGGCAGAGTCTTTTATTAATTTTGGGTGTGTTCTTTTTGTCCGTGGGATTATTGTGTTATGTGGCATATAAATTAACTCATAACCAGGCGATCGCCCATCTTTTCACCCAATATGGTCATCGTTTCATGCCCTATGTTTTGATTGGATTAGGTACTTTTGTCTTCATTGACAGTCATAGTTTAAGTCTAATGAATGTACTTAACAGATAACAGCGTAAAAAACAAAATCAGCCTTTAGTTATCAGTACTTAGGTTAAGCATCAAATTTAAAGTTTGTATAACTCCATAATAAACATTTACAAACTGAAATTTATCTTTAATTTTTACCTATTACTGACTGTTAAATATTGGTAGCTCAACAATTAATAAAAAATGCTAACAACTAATGACAAATGAATGATTAATCATCAATAATAACTAATACACCAAGAGGAAAAAATTTTGACTATACTCACATTTTCTTTATTAGTTTGGCTGGGATCATTTAGTGCTGGGTTAGTAGGATCATTAACAGGTTTAGGAGGCGGAGTCGTTATAGTTCCTTTATTAACTTCAGTTTTTGGTGTTGATATTCGTTATGCTGTTGGTGCATCTTTAGTCTCAGTAATTGCCACATCATTAGGTTCAGCATCTACATACATTAAACAAGGATTTGCTAACCTGCGCTTAGGAATGTTTTTGGAAGTTGCCACTACCATTGGTGCAATGATCGGAGCTTTATTAGCTGCCTTTGTTTCCGTGAAATTCTTAACAATTATTTTGGCAGTTGTTTTAATTTATTCAGCATATTTATCCCAACGCCCAAAAGCAGAAAATCAAGAAATTGCCGAACCAGATCCCATTGCGGAATATCTCCAACTCAATGGCACTTATCCCACACCTAACGGTGTGATACCTTATCAAATAAATGCCTTACCTGCTGGATTTAGCATTATGTTAATTGCCGGTGTGCTTTCTGGTTTATTAGGAATTGGTTCGGGAGCATTTAAGGTATTAGCAATGGATCAAGCCATGCGTCTACCTTTTAAAGTTTCCACCACCACCAGCAATTTTATGATCGGTGTTACAGCAGCAGCTTCTGCCGGTGTTTATTTAAGTCGTGGATATATAGATCCTGGTTTATCCATGCCAGTAATGTTGGGAGTTTTACCAGGCGCTTTTTTAGGAGCAAGAATTTTAATTGGTGCTAAAACCCAAACATTGAGAATAATTTTTAGCCTTGTGCTAGTCGTAATGGCTATCAAAATGGTGTACAACAGTCTTATAGGGGGGTTATAATTATGTATAGATTAAATTCGGGTTTTCGTTGGACTTCATCAATACAACAAGAAACTGAAGTAATGACTCTAGCTTTAATATCTGAAGAACCAGATTCAGATATTCAACAACTAGAAAAACAACATTTTCATCATGTCAATCATCTCAATTATCAGGGTGTAATTGCAAATAATCATAAAATAGAAAAATTGCCGGGTGAGCAATTATTAGAAAATCTGCTCAGTAATTTACTTAGATATGGTGTTTTGATTGCCAGTTCTATAGTATTTATAGGAGGAATATTACATTTAATCAATCACGGTTCAGAACCTGCTCAATATCATATATTTCGGGGGACATCTCCTGAATTTTGCTCACCCATTGGCGTATTCACAGCAATTTTATCAGGTAGTCGGCAGGCAATTATTCAACTAGGACTTTTAATATTAATTGCTGTTCCAGTTTTACGAGTCCTTATTTCTTTTTTGACTTTTTTATTCCTGCGACAATTTATTTATGTAGTCATTACTTCTTTAGTGTTAACGAGTCTTATTTACAGTTTGCTCAGTGCCTACTAATATGTAATAGGTAAAAAATCATTAGATAGATCCCCGAATTTTTTGGTCATTCGGGGATATAATCAGATATTTATACCAATCATGTGTAGCAAATTCAAGAATCAAATAACTACAAAGAAGACAAAGTACACAAAGAAGGAAGCAAGAGATTCAGAAATTTGGCACATTCTTCTACAGAAATGGTATTACTAGGAAATTAACAATTTTTTCTTAGTCATTTTTAAGTTTTTCCAAAGAATCTGAATTTGTTTATAAGCATCCTCTGGGGAAAGTTTACCACCAGTTTGTAGACCACAAATGTGGTTCACCCTTTGAGAAAAATCTTGAAGATGAGCATTAAATAATAAATATTCTGGTTCAAACTGTCCATAATATGCACTACGTGGATAAAGAAAATCAGATATTTCTGAGAGAAAATAAGGGTCTTGGTTCATATAGAAGCAGGTAGTTAGAATTAAAACAATCAGAAATTATGCAAGTGGTATTTAAGAAAATTTTATGTTAGTATTTCATAAACTCTCTTTAAATGCAGTATTAGTGAATACATTTTTCAGTATTCTCATAGTTGGAAACACTGGTAAATACAAATTGACTATAATGATCAGTAACTCAAATTGACATTTGCTGTAATACCCGAATACCCCACTTCTTTAAGAAGTCGGGAATCTATATACTATTAACTACAGTATTTTTGTATATTTAGTGTATAGTTACTAAAGTCATGATATAATTTTGCACGATAGACATAATTACAGAATATTGTATCAACATGATCAAAGAATGCGACCGAGATGAAAAAATATCATACTTTCAAAAAAGCAGGTAAACTCACGGCTTTAATATGTTTAATTACTATTTTAGTTACTCCTTTTGTTATAGTTAATGCTGGTGAGCGTGGTGTATTAATGAAGTTTGGAAACGTGCAAGATCCAGTATTAGGCGAAGGAATACACTTAATTATTCCTGTAGTGAATACAGTTAAAAAATTAAGTATTAGAATCCAAAAACAATCTATATCTACTGAGTCTATATCTAAAGATTTACAAAATATTTTTACTCAAGTAGTGCTAAATTGGCATATTCAACCCATAAAAACAAATCTAGTATTTCAACAAATTGGCGATGAAAAAAACATTATAGATATGATTATTGATCCAGCAATTGCAGAAGTTGTAAAAGCTATAGTCGCTCAATATACAGCAGAAGAAATCATTACTAGACGTGAAGATGTGAAAAATAAATTAGATAATTTTTTAAGACAAAGATTAGATAATTATTATATTGTAGTTGACGATGTATCTTTAGTTAATATCAACTTTTCTGATCAGTTTATAGAAGCTGTAGAAGCAAAACAAGTTGCTGCACAGGAAGCAAAACGGGCGGAATTTTTAGCGATTAAAGCAGCTAAGGAAGCGGAAGCTAAGGTAAATTTAGCCAAGGGTGAAGCTGAATCTTTGAGTTTATTAAAAAATATTTTGACTCCAGAATTATTACAAAGACAAGCATTAGAAAAGTGGAATGGTAAATTACCGTTAATTGTCGGTAAAGAAGATTTTAAAATTGGCGATATTCAACAGTTAATTACAGCAAGTGAAAATTAAGTTATTTGTAATAATTCAGGAGTCAGGAGTCAGGAGTCAGGAGTCAGGAGTCAGAATATTGGATAAATCAGTAGATTATCAATATGTGATTTTTAGTCTAACCCTTAAAAAGCTGATTTCTGTTAGCTGATAGCTGAATGCTTACAGTTATTTTTTTAATCATGAATCTTGATTTTAAATCCCCTCTTGGTTAAAATTGGGGATTTTATTGTTTATGAATTTTTGAAAATTTCTAGAGGAATATCAATAATTTTCAACTGAAGTAAAAACAAAATTAATAAGGTATATGCAGTTGAAGAAATCAAAGTATTGAATATCTCTTTTTTAAGATTACGCTCCTGGGGTTGTTTTTGAAAAATATCACCTGCTCCAAATTGCATCATGAGAATACCAATAATATTTGATAACCAGTAACCAATAATTGTGCAAGGTAAAAGTAAATTTTCTGACAAAAAACTGCACACATAACCAAAAAAGTACGCTATCGGTAGATTGAATAATAAATCATTCCACCAGCATAATGGAGAAAGCAAATATCCGAAAACAACAAAAAACCCTCCTCTTAATTTTTTCCAAATATTGCTGCTTGGTTGGTGGGAGGTGGTTTCTTTTTTCTCTTCTAAAGTGGGATCAAAGTTTTGACTGGTTACGGATAAATTTTTCATAAATACACTAATTTGATAGAAATAGTGTATTTTAACTTTAAATCAAAAAAAAGTCCATAGTTATTAATGCAGGACTGACGCAAACGGCACATGAGTATGGTGTGCAAAACCGCATAAATTATGTAAATACACATATTATTTATATCTGAAGCACTAGACAACTTGATGAAGTGCGGAATGTGGGTAAAAATTAAGGTGAAAGTTAGATACCATAAAAACACCTAACTAACCGCCTTAACTCTCTTTTGCTAACCCCTACCACCACCAATAAAATATAACAATGCCATTCTCACAGCTACACCGCTAGTCACCTGATCTTGAATTAAACTAAATTCAGGATCATCCATTAAATCTGAACTAATTTCTACACCTCTATTAACTGGACCAGGATGCAAAACTTTCACATTTGATTTACAGGCTTTCAACCGATTTCTAGTAATTCCAAATAATTGATGATATTCCCTTAAACTGGGTAATAAATGGGCTGTCATTCGTTCTTTTTGCAAACGCAATGTCATCACAAAATCAGCATTTTCTAAAGCTGGTTCTAGTTGCCAATGGATAAATAAACGTTCTGCATTTGCTGTACCTTGTAAATATTCAGCAAAGAATTTAGGTAATAATGTGGGAGGTGCTGCTAAATGCACTTCTGCACCACTGGCGGTTAAACTCCAAATATTAGAACGGGCAACGCGAGAATGTAAAATATCTCCAACAATGGCAATTTTTTTACCTGCTAATAATTCGATTCTCGGTTTTTCGGGATTAATTAAACTACAAATTGTAGATAAATCTAATAATGCTTGAGATGGGTGTTCATGTTGTCCATCACCTGCATTTAAGACACTGACTTTTTCACCTAAACGATCCATTTCTTGGGCGATCGCCTGGGGTACTCCTGCTTCTTTATGGCGAATTACCATAATATCTGTACCCATTGCTAAATAGGTTTTAGCGGTATCTAATATTGTTTCTCCTTTAGTCATGGAAGATGTAGCCGCAGCAAAATTCAGAGTATCTGCACTTAACCTTTTAGCAGCTATTTCAAAACTACTCCGGGTGCGGGTAGAAGGTTCAAAAAATAAATTTGCCACTACCTGTCCTTGCAAAGTGGGTACTTTTTTAGTTCTGCGTGATAGAACCTCTCTAAATGAAGCCGCAGTTTGTAAAACCGCATTATATTCATCCGTTGTGAAGTCAGATAAAGAAAGAATGTGATGACGATTCCAAGTAGTTGTAGGCATTTAGATTTTGGATTTTAGATTTTGGATTTTAGATTTTGGATTTTTGAGGTAATTAGCAGTAGTCATGAACAATTACCAATTACCCATTACCAATTACCAATCACCAAACCTTTAAGTTGGTAAATGAAAGACTTTCAAAGCAATAGAAACTATGCTCAGGAAGGTGACAAAACCGATAGTATCCAGCATGGTGGTTACTAATGGACCACTCATTAAAGCTGGATCTAATTTTAGCCTTTGTAATCCCATTGGTAGCAAAGTTCCCAAGCTCACCGCCACCATTGTATTCGTTGCCATGACTGTGCCGGCAACTAAAGCTACCCATCTTTCATTCGGTTTTGCCCAAATAAGAGATAGGGCGATCATTGTTACACCTAATGCAATAGCTGTACCTAACCCCGCTAAAAGTTCTTTGCGGAGAATTTTACCAGTATCTTCTGCTGTTACTTCTCCTACACCTAAACCGCGAATAGTCACGGTTAAGGCTTGAATACCGACAGTTCCCCCGGTGTTAGAAAATATGGGCATAATTACAGCTAGAACCGGTACAGCCGCAATAACTTGTTGAAAGGGAGCGATCGCACTAGCCGCACCAATATACAATGCCATGATACCTAATAACCAAGGCAACCGTTTTTTAATAGTTACATGAGGAGGAGACAAAGCTTCTTCATCGCCACTCACAGCAGCTAATTTTTGGATATCTTCTGTAGCTTCTTCTTCTAAAATATCAATGACATCATCAATGGTAATAATTCCCACTAACCTATCTTCCCGATCTACTACAGGCATAGCAATTAAATCATAACGTTGCATAATTCTGGCAACTTCTTCCTGTATGGTTTCAGTTTTCACTTTCACAACATGAGAACTAGCAATATCTTTAATTAAGACTTCGGGAAATGTAAATAATAACTGACGCAAAGAAACAACACTAACTAATTTACGGTTATCGTCGGTGACGTAAGCATAATAAATTGTTTCTTTATCTTCGTCTTGTAAACGAATTTTGCTTAACGCTTCACCTACAGTTAAACCTTCTCGCAACCGTACATATTCTGTTGTCATTACCCTGCCCGCAGTACCTTCAGGATAACCGAGAATTGTTGCTGTTGCTTGTCTTTGTTCTGGGCTAAGTTGTTGTAATAAACGTTTAACAACTCCTGCGGGTAATTCATCAAATAAATATGCCCTTTCATCAGGACTCATTTCTTCTACAAGATGTACTACTTGGGCATCATGTAAAGAGTTGATCAGTTCTTCTTGTACTTCTGTGGGTAAATATTCAAATACATCAATAGCTTGATTTTTGTTCAGTAAACGAAAAGCGATCGCCCTTTGTTTTTCAGGTAATTCTGAAATATATTCCCCCACATCCACAGGTTGTAGATTATTTAAATCACATTTTAATTGATTTAAGTCAGCAACATCCAATGAATTGCGAACATCTTGTGTCAGCATAATAAATTCCTCCTAATGTCTCCCCCTCGCTGGGAGACTTTCTCGCCAGCTTAGGGGAGGATACTACTGCCATCTGGTGGACTTTTGTCCATAAAATTTCAAGAACTCAATATTGATATTTAATCAAGTCATCATTAAGTTATCATCCTAACCCGGAATTGGCCGATTTGATAACAACCTGGCAATAATGCTTTCTTAATGTAGCATTATACACCGGGGTATATTTTAGATGCCTTGATTTTTTACAGATGTAGTGATTTTACTACTATATTAATCTGTGTCAAGTCTATCAGGCACTTTACTGGAAATCTTTACACAATGGAGATATCTCTGGTTACAAATCTGGTTTTCACTATGTTCAGGGGTTTTGTGCTAAGAATCGGGTAATATAAAGATAAAAGCAAGAAAACCTATAATCTTAATTTACTGTAACATCATCAGCGATAACAACCAGTTCAATTACTTTTTAATGAGGAAAAAATGAGAATTAAGCAAATTTCAGTAACAGAACTTTTTGGTATTTTCAATCATGTTATTCCCTTGAATACAGAAGACAGAATAACTATCATTTACGGTTTAAATGGTATTGGTAAAACTGCGATATTGAAAATGATAAATGGGATTTTTAATTTACAATTTTCAGAGTTTCGTAGTATTCCCTTCAAGGATTTTCAAGTGGATATTGATAATGGAAGTTATCTGAGAGTAAATAAATGCAAACTTGCTAATGAAGAAAATCAACTCACATTTTATTTTAAACAAGATAGTAGTAGCAAGGAAGTTAAATTCATTCCCAATAGACTGGAGGCAAAAGAAATATCAGAAGTTCCTATTTCCAGCATACTAGATGATGTAGTTCCTGGGCTGGAAAGAATTTATCCTAACCGTTGGTTATATGTACCCACTAATGAAATATTGCATTTGCAAGAAGTTTTAGAAAGGTTTAGTGATTTCTTGCCGGAAAAAATTAGATTAAAAAACATACCCAAATGGATGGAACAACTCAAAAAATCTATTGATATAAATTTTATCCAATCACAGAGATTATTTAACTTGGCAGAGAATACTAAATTTCGTATGGAACGTTCACGAACTTTAATGATACCTTCTGTCGCCAGTTATGCAAATGAATTAGCAGCAAATATTCAAGCTAAACTAGCAGAATATGGGACTTTATCTCAATCACTGGATAGAACTTTTCCAGTTAGAGTTGTTCAGCAAAAAAACTCAATTTATATCACGGATACACAAATACGTAATAAACTGAATGAACTTGAAGAAAAACGTTCTCATTTAATCAATACTGGACTTTTAGATAACGATGAAAATCAGAATTTTCAAGTACAGGAAACAATAGATGAAAGCACAAAAAAAGTTTTATCTGTCTATGTTGAAGATGTAGAGAAGAAACTCAAGATTTTTGAAGAACTAGCACAAAAGATAGAACTAATCAAGAGAATTATTAACCAGCGATTTTCTTATAAAGAAATCAATATTAGTAAAGAGAAAGGTTTTACATTTACTTGTAATGGAAATTCTTTGTCCCCCACACAATTATCTTCTGGAGAACAACATGAATTAGTAATACTCTATGAATTATTATTTAAAGTTAAACCAAATTCATTAATTTTAATTGATGAACCAGAACTTTCACTGCACGTAGAATGGCAAGTGAATTTTCTTAAAGATTTACAAGAAATTACACAAATTGCCAATGTAGATGTTTTGATAGCTACTCACTCACCTGATATAATCCATGATCGATGGGACTTAACTGTTGAATTAAAAGGACCCCAGGAATGAGAGATGCTATCACACCTGAGCGCATTGCTACTCAAATTCGGATGAGACGCAGTGCTTACTCAGGGACTTTTATAATTGTTGAAGGTTCTACCGATGCGCGGGTATATGAACGCTGTTTAGATAATAAAAAATGTGAGTTTTCAATTGCTCACAATAAAGATCAAGCTATAGCTGCATTATCTATTCTTGAAAGAGATAATTTTGCAGGTGTATTAGCTATTGTTGATGCAGATTTTTCCAGACTTGAAGGAACTTTACCAGCTAGTCCAAATCTATTATTTACTGATTATCATGATTTAGAAATTATGTTAATTACATCTCCTGCACTTGATAAATTAATGCGTGAATTTGGCAGTGAAGAAAAAATTAATAATTTTTCTAAACTTTATCAACCAATTATTATAAATCTCTTGGAAAATGGTAAATTGATAGGTTATTTAAGATGGGTATCTTTAAAATTTAATCTATCACTTAAATTTGAAAATCTCACCTATAGTAAATTTTTAGATCAGAAAACCTTAAAAGTAGATATTACCAAATTGATTAAAGCAGTTAAAGACCATTCCCAAAAACCAGCCCTGATAGAAAAAGATATTCAAGAAAAGTTAGAAAATCTACAAGATAATGATCATGATCCGCATCAAGTTTGTTGTGGTCATGATTTAATTTGTATTTTGTCAATAGGGTTGTGTAAAATCTGGGGAACATGGAACAGTAATGATGTTAAACCAGAAGTATTAGAGAAAATTTTAAGACTGGCATACGAAGAATCCTATTTCCGTAATACACAGTTGTACAAATTGATTCAAGTCTGGGAACAAAATAACCAACCTTATCAAGTTTTATTATCCACATCTTCAAAAAATTAACACCTTCTGCCTTCTGCCTCCTGCCCCCTGCCTTATACCTTGTGTATAATCCCACACAACACCCCACACCCTACACCCCCAGAAATTAACCCTCTGGTAAACTGTCAAATACCTGTTGAACTAACTGCTTAGTCTTATTTTCCAAATGTTGCCAATCCACTTCCCCAAACTCATCTAATAAATTAGTATCAATATCAACATCTGTATTTTCTGGACTGTAATTGACAAAACACACTTGATAACACAGATCCCACAAATCCACATTCACTTGCTGTTCTTGACGTTGCAAGCGCAAATGGTATCCTGGATGGGGCATAGGCAACAAAGCAAGATTGGCCTTAATATCTTCCACCTCTTCCGGTGTGGCAGTTTCCATATCTTGCAACAACTGTGTCACCATAGCCTTGGTTTCATCAGTTGTACCAGGTGGCCAAATCAGTACATCATGGTAAGTTCCTTTCCAAGAGGATGTATCCAGATGCTTACGAATATTATCAACAACGCGAATAAAAGCCGGTTGCATGAGGATTTCAGCTTGCTGCCATGTGGTAGAGTTTGTTATCTTAGGTGGCATTGTTAGTTAAGAAAAATACTAAACAAACAGTAACAATTTGTTGTTTTTATTAAAAAACTGCAATTTTAGTCTAAATCTTTTCTCAAGATAGCGGATCTCAGGACAGAAAATTTGGAGATATTTATTACCGTTTGCAAAATTAGGTGTTAAAACTGGGGAGGGAATGATGATTGGCAAACTACTAGACCATAGATACCAAGTCATACGCATTTTGGCAACAGGAGGATTTGGTCAAACCTATATTGCTGAAGATACTAGGCGTCCTGGTAATCCCATCTGCGTTGTCAAACACCTTAAACCTGCCAGCACAGACCAAAAAATCTTTGAAACTGCTAAACGTCTATTTAACAGCGAAGCAGAAACTTTAGAAAAATTGGGTAATCATGACCAAATACCCAGACTACTCGCTTATTTTGACGAAAATCAAGAATTTTTCTTAGTTCAAGAATATGTTGACGGACATACTCTCACAGAAGAACTGATACCCGGCCAACCTTGGAGTCAAAACCAGGTGATGCAGTTGTTGTTGGAAGTGCTGGAAATTTTAGAATTTGTCCATCAACAAGGTGTAATTCATCGTGACATCAAACCAGATAATATCATCCGTCGTGCTGCTGATTATAAATTAGTTTTGGTAGATTTTGGGGCAGTTAAACAATTAAGGTCGCCTTTAGTCTCTATTGGCGCACAACTCACCGCTACAGTTGCTATAGGCACTCCTGGCTATATGCCCACAGAACAAGGACAAGGTAAACCCCGTCCTAATAGTGATATTTATTCTTTGGGAATTATTGGTATTCAAGCTTTAACTGGAGTACCCGCTAACCAATTTCCAGAAGATCCTGATACTGGTGAAATTATTTGGCAGCATTTTAGACCTGTCAATTATCAATTGGCGGAAATTCTCAGTAAAATGGTGCGTTATCACTTCAAGGATCGCTACCAAACTGCAACAGAAGCACTACAAGCTTGTAGAGAGTTTGTGAATATGACTTCTACATCTTCTGTTTATTCCGAAGCTCCCAAACAAGTTAGCTACCATCCCCCCAAACCCGCTTATACCAGCAAACTATCTCAAATCTTTTCACAGCAAACCGTCGCAGTTGCACCTGGTAATTCTAGTCCTGTTGTTCCTCAACCTGTTATTCAACAACAGGATAACAAACCTGATCCATTACCCCTGATTATTGGTTTATTATTAGCTGGTGGTGCAGCAGCTTTGGTAACAAATTTATATCCAAATGTGAAAAATATCGCTGCTAATTGGACTGGGAAAAGTAGCACTTCAGCTACAAATTGCCTGGCTATAGTCAAGCCTAATTCTAATGTCCGTTCTGAACCTAGTGCGATTAATTCTGATAATATTTTAAAGACTCTTGGTGATGCTAGTGAGTTCGATGTCACTGGTAAAAGAACAAAACGCGGTTGGATAGAATTAAAACTTAAATCTGGTCGTTTGGCTTGGGCGCACTCTGATGTTATTATTAATAATAATGAATGGATTGCTTGTTTGCGGGATCAAGGAATTTCTATTCAAACAGTAGATGATCTGCCTTTAATTGCATCTCGACCTGTTCCCAAACCACAACCAAAACCAATTGTTGTTGCTACTCCCAACCCAGTAAAATCTGAAAAATCTCCAACTAGTGAGGAGCAGAAAAAAATTGTCGAAACGGCTAGACAGAAATTTGAATCAGGAGATTTACCGGGGGCGATCGCTCAACTCAAAACCATTCCTCAAAATGCAGCTTCTGGTATTAAAGAAACTGTGGAAATAATTAATCAATGGCAGCAAGACTGGGCTAAGGCTGAAGCACTAGCTAATGAGATTAATAAAGCTATTGATAATGGTCAATGGGATAAAGTTTTAGCTTATCGAGACCAGCCCGAAAAATTACCAAATATTAAATATTGGCAAAATAAACTAGAACCATTGTTTAAACAAGCCGCAGAAAACGCTGCTAAACAGGTTCTTCCTAACCAAGACCAAAAACCCAATCAAAATCAAGCAAATACTTCCAAAACATCCACCACTAAGGAAAAGGAAGATAGTGCTAATTAACCAGATGGTAATGGAAATGTTCTTTTTCCCATTACCAATTACCAATTTCCCATTACCAATTACCCATTAACGTAATTCGTCGTATTCTGCCGTTTCCACTCTTCTGGTTTCTGGGCGGGAAGATGGTAAAAATTCAGCCCGTCTAATTGTAGCTAAAGGAGGTGTGGGTCCGTGATAGGGGTGAATTACTTGGACGGTACGGGTAGGACGTTGCTTAGGAGAGAACAGGGATAGAACTCCAGCGACAACCACACCACCACCAATAGTCAGAGTTGCCCCACCTACAGCCCAAATTATAGGTGAAGACCACCAGGGATTTTGTTCAGCTGGTAGTGCAGCAGCGACTTTTTGCTGATTTTGCTGTTGAGCTAACTGCCACTGATGTTGAGTGAAATTTTGAACCTGACCTTGAAGTTGCTGATTTTGTAATCTTAGTTGTTCATTGTCGGTTTTCAACTTCTCCATCTGCATATTCAGCTTTTCCATTTCCAGACGTTGGTCGGAATTGGGTGCAATGGGTTGGGGGTTAGGATATACTGGTTGCCCATAGTTAGGGGGATATTGCATTGAAGGCTGCATCAATTGGGGCGCTACAACCGCAGATGGCATTTGTGGAGCCACAGCAAAGTTAGGTTGTTGTATAGGGGTATTCGTTCCTTTGAGCAACAGGAGAGCCGCTAAACCAGCTACAGCCACTCCGCCGATAAATGCCATACTTTCACTCATAAAATTTACCCCTCAACTAATACCAAACCATAATTTAATTGTGACTGACACAATATTATACTCTCTCTCACACTCATAAATTTATTGCCTAGTTTTAATTCACATAGGACTCAACCTATAAGCAAATATATCAGGTAGTTTTTTTTCAGCCTGGTATGTATTGTTAATATTCAAGACTATATCAGTCAAATTGTCCACCAGGGAATGATAAAAAAACTACGCTGTTATCTTTTTTAATCTACTTTTCCCAAATCATCAAGAGGGAGTTGTGATTGTTTGCTTGAGAGTTTGGCAAAATTGAGCGATCGCCGAGAGTCCTTGTTCTGGTGTTCCTTCTGCTAAACGCTTCACCACCGCACTACCAACAATGGCTGCATCCGCTCCCCATTCTCGCACTTGCCGCGCTTGTTCAGGATCGGAAATTCCAAAACCAACACCAATAGGTTTATCTGTAAAACTGCGAATTTGTGTGAGTAAGTCAGAAACACGACTTTCCATTTGTGATCGCATTCCCGTTACCCCGGTAACACTTACCAAATAGATAAAACCTTGGGATGCTTTGGCGATCGCTTCAATTCTCTCAGCAGAACTGGTAGGAGCTACCAACAGTGTTAAATCAAGATCCATCTCACTCGCTGGTTTCAGTAGCCCTGCTGCCTCTTCTAAAGGCAAATCAGGAACTACCAAACCTGCCACACCAGCAGCCTTAATTTGCCCCAGAAACTTATCAATTCCTCGGTGTAAAATTGGATTGTAATAAGTGAATAAAATAATTGGCGCTTGCAAACTGGGAGTAGTAGCTTGTAACATTTCCAGCACTTGATCCAAAGTAGTACCCTTTTGTAAAGCGCGGGTAGCAGCAGCTTGAATCACCGGACCATCTGCCAGTGGATCAGAATAGGGAACACCCAGTTCAATAATATCCGCACCAGAACGATCTAGAACCTGCAAAGCCTGAGCAGTAGTTTCTAAATCAGGATCACCAGCAGTAATAAACGGAATCAGAGCGCACTCGTGATTCCGTCTTAAAGTTTCAAAACAACGAGAAATTGCAGTCATTTGTTAGTGGTCAGTGGTCAGTGGTCAGTTATCAGGTAATTGGTAATTGGTAATTGGTAATTGGTAATTGGTAATTGGTAATTGGTAATTGGTAATTGGTAATTGGTAATTGGGTTATTCATCTTACCCAGTCCCCAGTCCCCAATCCCCAGTCACCAGTCCCCAGTCACCAATCACCAGTCCCCAGTCACTAATCACCTGATTCAATTTCAGCTTGTAATTTCGCCAATTCTTCGGGAGAGAGTTCATCTAGTCGCTTTTCTAAGAACGCTTTTTCATACTCTTCCCGTTGTTGATGGTAGGTCATTTTTTTACTCCCTGCACGGAAAAGATATGTGGCTAACCAACCTATCAAACCCACAACCAGTAAAGCTTGACTCCAAATTCCAGCGTCTTGGACATCGAAACCGACTAACTGTAATCCTACATAAGCCAGTCCACCAGCCAAAAAAACGCCCAAAGTAATACCGATTGCATCAATACGTCGCATGAGAGTTATGACCTACCAATATACTAAGTGAACAAATTAAACAATTTGTCTGCGCCGGGGTCGAACATTGGCAATTGGGGAGAGCAGCAACAGACCCGGAAAGAAGAAAAACACCAAAAAGTACATGAATCCACGTTCTACAGAACTGGCAGAATACCAACGCAGCTTGAGATAAAACATCACAATCATTGGTACTACCAGAAGATAAGCTCCCGCTAAAGCTAAATACAGTAGTGCTACAACCATAATTCTTTGTTTAGATTTGAGAATACCATTTGGTGCATCTACTACCCATGATATGCCCAACCTGTCAACTAAGGGAAGTATTGGTGATTGGGGACTGGTGATTGGTGACTGGTGACTGGGTTATTAACTTCCCTTTCTGCCCCTACCTGCCCTATGTCCCTATCTCCCCTGAACCTGCCTATTTTCAAGGGTTGTAGCTAACAATGAAAAAAAAATTGCCAAATACTTGGCAAAATTATAAAAACCAGGTAAAATTGTGTTATAATAAAAATCGCCTGTTAAATGCGAGTGCATCAAACACCGTAGCTTGTGAAAAATCCAACTTAAAAAAAAGTTAAAAAATTTTTTTCAAACTACTTGCACAAAAAACGCAGTTAATGGTAGGATTACCAAGGGTGTTTTGAGATACAAAAACAAAAAACCCTAAACAAAAAACCCTTTGGGAGTGTGGCGGAATGGTAGACGCTACGGACTTAGAAAACTGAGCCTTGATGGAGAAATCTTTCAAGTGGAAGCTCTCAAATTCAGGGAAACCTAAATCTGTAATCTAAGTGAACAGATATGGCAATCCTGAGCCAAGCCCAGAACCTTTAGAGTTGAGAATTGATTTTGGGGTTAAATCCAAAACTCAAATTTCAAAGTTAAAATTCCGGGAAGGTGCAGAGACTCGACGGGAGCTACCCTAACGTTAAGACGAGGGTAAAGGGAGAGTCCAATTCTCAAAACCTGTAAGGAAGTAGCGAAAGCTGCGAGAGAATGAAAATCCGTTGACCTTAAACGGTCGTGGGGGTTCAAGTCCCCCCACTCCCACTTTTGATAAATAAAACTAATTATAGTCAGTGTGATATTTTCAGTTACACTGGCTCTTTTAATTTTATTAATTCCTCCTATCAATTACTTGCCTTTCATTATTACAGATAGGTAAAACTGATTATAAAACATTATCAATTTTAAAATTTATATGATTCAAAATTTCTGCTTTATTATTTCTTAACAATTAATTGAGAATTATTTTTATTTATTCACGGTATTGCAATATTTTCAGCCTTCTGGTATGATTTAGAAGAATTTGTAAATTGCCTAAATAGTAAGTATTTTCAAGATTAATTTTGCAGCAGCAGCTAGAAATCATTGCTATATAAGACTTTGCGAAAAATAAAAAAATCAAATATACAAAACTTAACCAATTAACCAAGGTTCAGAAAAACTAATTTTCCCAGAAATTCGATGCTGTTATTTGAGGGTTCTAGCTCCTGGTATTGACAAATAAGACAAATCATGATATTAAATGCTTTTGTTTTACTTACCATTCCCTGCTTCAAGGGTTAAACCGCGATAGACTTGTTCAATGGGGAATTTGAGGTTAATACTTTTGAGTTCAATAGTGTCACCTGGTTTGTAGTTGATAATCAACCAGTCTCCTACGTCGTTTTTATGATATAAGTCAATTTCCATGCTAGTAGAACTGACTAGGAGATAATCTATTAAGGCTGGATTTTTTTGATACATTCTAAATTTACCACCACGATCATAAGCTTCGGTGCTGCTTGATAAAACTTCAACAATTAAGCAGGCGTAGGTGATGTATTGAGTATTAGTTTTGTCGCGATCGTCGCAGGTGACGCTCGCATCTGGATAAGTGTAGTTATTAGTACCGAAAATATTAACTTTGATATCAGAATTTCCAGTGATACAGCCTGTATTTTCTAGGTGGCTGTCAAACATGGCGGTGAAGCGGATGGCGATACGACCATGATTGACACTACCACCACTCATGGCGTAAACCTGCCCGTTGATATATTCGTGTTTTTCTAGTTGGGTGAGTTCCCAGGTCAGGTACTCTTCTGGGGTGAGGTGGGGGGTTTTGTCTTTAGCAGCGATCATTTTTTTGGTAATTGGTAATTGGTAATTGGTAATACTTTTATTATAATTTTCTGTTCCCTTGTTTCCCAATCACCAGTCACCTAACTAGAAAAACGTTCATCCAGGGAAGCCAAAGCAGCACCAGCAATTTCCGCTAAGATGCTAATGAGACGATAGAGAGCGATCGCACTGATTACCAAAGCAGCGGGAAAACGATGTTGTAAAAGAGCGATCGCTGTAGCTTCAAACACCCCCAAACCACCAGGCGCACCGGGAACAACCAAACCCAAAACCCAAGCAAAACTAAAAGCCCCGAATAATAAAGGAATTTGGCTTAATTTTACAGAAAATAAAGCATACATAGTTAAAACAAACCCAGTTCCCCGTAATCCTAAAAAAATCAATTCACCCAACAAAGGAAGCAGAGGATAGCATTCCAGACCTAAACCATTAATAGACTGATTTTCTGATGTAGAATTTTGATTTTTTTGATTTTTTAACCGATATAAAAAGCGAATTATGGGATTTAAAACCAAAGGATGAACAGCACCCAGCAGTACAACTAAACTGAGAAATTGCAAAATTTGTACCCAAATATTAGTGTTATTAACTGCCAATTGACTACCAAACAAAACAACAGTCATTAAAGCCGCAGTAGCCATGAGTAAAGGTTCTAATAAAACGCTTAAAGTTGCAGTAACAGTAGAAATATTAGCATTTTTAGCCGCCAAGATCCGCCCGTAATAATGCCAAACATTGCCAGGTAAATACTTAGCAATATTCGTTTTTAAATAAACTTGAATAAATTCAAAAGTTGAAACAGATTGATTAAACTCTTTTAATATCCAAGTCCAGATCCAACCAGCCCAAGTATGTGCCAGTAAAGTTACACCAGTAGCAATTGTTAAAATTGCCCATCCGGCCGCATCTATACGGATAGAACTCACTTCTAGCCAATTATCCTTTAAAGCTTTCCCTAAAAAAAATAGCGTTCCCCCGAAAATGAACCAGCGTAAAGCGTTTTTCACAACTTTTTTCATTATTTGTAGAATTTAAGCATTAAATGGAGCAAGATCATTATATTAAATAATATCTCCCTATAGTTAGATAAAATCAAAAATTAATCACCACTAAAATGTCACCTAAGCTAGAGGTAGAGTTGATTTAAAAATCCTTAGAATAATATCAGGTTTTCCATGTAAATAAATCAAACCTAAATAAATCAAACTCAAACTATGTAAGTATTCAGCAATCAGCAATCAGCAATCAGCAATCAGCAATCAGTAATAGTCAGTAGAAAAAGCTTCAGGATTTTTAAAATAAAAAGCAGATAAAGCAAGCAATAGACCTGAATTACAGAAAAATCCCGCAGTAAGTAAATAGACTTTTGTGATTCAGATTTTATGCTTTTATGCAGTCGAAAAAATACAAGGAGGATAAGATGAAAAGGCTAACTAATTGGTTACAAAATCTGCGACCATTGAAAATTTTAAGCATATTTTTGGCGTTAACATTCCTATGTTTAGCACAAGCTTGTAATCGTCCTAATATAGCGGGACAACCACCACAACCAGCGGCACAACCACCAAATGCAAAAAGATATGATCCGACAAAAGATTATCCTATTTCCAAATATCAAGGAGGAATGAACAACTTTAGTGATGTAGATCCCAGAGCAAGAGAAGCTGAAAAAGCAGCCAGATATAGAGCAGATCAACTCATAGAAAATGCTCAGAGAAATATTGAACGCAAGGGAATTGATAGCACTGATCAATATATTCGTAATTATCGAGAAGGAACACCTTTTGGTGAACGGGTGAAAAACTTAGGTGAAGATGTGGGAAGTTCAGCGGAAGAATTGCGAGAAGGAGTAACCAAGGGTACTCAAAGAGGAATGGAAAATCTTCAAGAAAATGTGGAAAAAGGAGTCAAAGACTTAACTAAAAATGTACAACGTGGAACTGAAGACATCGGTAGAAATATTCAACGTCGAGCAGAAGATACAGGAGAAGCAATAAACAGGACTTTACAAGAAGCGCATTGATATTAAGAAGAATACAGGAGTCAGGAGTTACAGAAGAATAATTAGATATTGTACCTATAGCCTTACACAGAGTAGTTAAGACATCAATGGATCATCAAAGTCTTACTACAATAGGGTTTTACTCTTGACTCCTGACTTCTGACATTTTTGATTTTGTGTGATGTTGTTAATTGTGACTATACCAATTATGTAAAGCCAAACGTTGAATTTCCCGCCAAGGAATATTATGTTTTCGTGCTAAGTCTGCACAATCTTCATATTCTGGCTGCACATTGGTAATGACTTTTGCTGTTGCTTCTCCTTTCCAGGCAACTTTGACAGCGACTTTACCATAGGGGGTTTCTACTTGTTGTATTTCTCGTTGTAAAATACGGCGTTGTTGAGTTGTGCGACGAATCCCTAAAGTTGTAGTTTCACGAAATAAAATTTCTTCACAAATGGCTAAATTTTCTGGATGACAAATCACGGTTAATAAAAGTCCTGGACGTGATTTTTTCATCCCTATACTTTGAGTAAAGACATCCACCGCACCAGCCGCAAATAAAGCATCAAAAATATAACCGATCGCTTGGGGATTTAAATCATCAATTTGGGTTTCTAAAACTGAAATAGGTTCTAAATGTGATTCTGAATGATGCTCTGCATGATGCTCTGCATGATGTTCTGAATGGTGATGAGTATTAGCAACATCTGTAACACTGGTTTGAAGATTTGAAATTTCACCAATCCACAGCCGTAGTATATTAGGGATGGGTAAATCAAGAGAACCTGCACCCAATCCTACTTGTTTGAGGGTCATTGGTGGTGGTGAACCAAAACTTCTAGCTAAAGTAGTGGCGATCGCTGCCCCTGTGGGTGTCACCAGTTCTTTATCAATGCCGTTGCTATAAACTGGACAACTCCGCATTTCCCACAACTTCAAAACTGCGGGTACTGGTACTGGCATTTGTCCATGTGCCGCACGAACAGTTCCCCCACCAGTGGGAAACGGTGAACAGTATATTAAAGGTAATCCTTCTTTATTTGTATTGATACCTAGCCAATCTAAACCCACGCAAGTCCCCACAATGTCCACAATCGCGTCTACAGCACCAACTTCATGGAAATGAACTTTTTCCGGTTCAATGCCATGAACTGCTCCTTCTGCCACTGCTAACTGGCGGAAAACGGCTAAACTCCAAGCTGTTGCCCGTGATGGTAGATTGGCTTTGACAATCATCTCTTCTATTTCTGGCAGGTGACGGCCATGATGATGAGAGTGTTCATGATGATGGTGATGGTGATGGTGATGTACTAGGTCTACATGAACCTTAGTTGCTTGTTGTGTTTGTCTGTGGACAAGTTCTGACCGTAACTGGTATTCCTGCTCAATTCCTAAACCATTGAGTTTTTCTATCAGATACTCTACGGGAACACCCAGACTTACCAAAGCACCCAGACACATATCACCAGATATTCCAGTGGGACATTGAAAATAAGCAATTTTAAGCATAAATTAGTCATTAGTCATTAATCATTAGTCATTAGTCATTAGTCATTAGTCATTAGTCATTAGTTAATTCTACCCAATCACCAGTCACCAGTCACCAGTCACCAGTCCCTAATCCCCAGTCATGGCCAAGATTTTTGAAATTCATCCTGATAACCCTCAAAACCGCCGTATAGAGGATATAAAGTTGGCGCTTTCTAGTGGCGCTATCATGCTCTACCCTACTGATACAGTCTATGCCATTGGTTGTGATTTGAATGCTAAGTCGGCGGTGGAAAGAGTGAGACAAATTAAGCAGTTAGCCAATGATAAACCACTGACTTTTTTATGTCCTTCACTTTCTAATGTGTCTACTTATGCCTTCGTAAGTGATACAGCCTATCGGATTATGAAGCGTTTAATACCAGGTCCTTACACTTTTTTGCTACCTGCTACCAAGTTAGTACCGCGACTGGTGCAAAGTCCTAAGCGAAAAACAACAGGAATCCGCGTGCCAGATCATAGGGTATGTTTGGCATTGCTGGAAGCGTTAGGAAATCCGATTATTTCCACTTCGGCACATTTACCACACAATGACACAGATGATGAAATATTAGGAGTAGATTCTGAATCTATTCTGTCAAGGGTAGAGCTATTTGACCGTTTAGATAACTTGGTGGACATCATTATTGATACAGGTGAAGAACCTACGAATCAAGTGTCTACCATTTTAGACTTGACGGATGAAGAACCAATAATTACACGGAGGGGGTTAGGTTGGGAAGCCGCAGCAGTTTGGGTATAATAATTCAGCTTTACAGATTCAACCCTCTGTTTCGTAATTTGTGATAAATATACTCCAATTTTGAAATTGTCATACCAAAAAACGCTGGGATCAGGGAAAATGAGATGGTGGCAAATCTTAGCATTGCTAGGGTTTGAATCATTTTTAGCGTCTTCTCCATACCGATATCTCACCTTTAATCTGGTTGCTGATCAAAAAAGCGACACACTTGACAGGCCCCTTAACTTCTGAAATTTCCTACAGTCTTATATGTCAACAGTATTTGCGGGGAGTCTTGATAGATGTATGTCACCAAGATTCTCTGATGATGACTGGACTTAAGAACTGTGTCTGCGTTTTAGTTAAGGTGCAATACCAACTCCAGGAAAAGTCATGAAAGCTAACCTCGTCAATCTGCCAAATTCTACACCTGCTTTTGATAGTGATGTTTCAAATGAAGATTTATCAGGTACTAATTCTGAGACTTTAGTACAGCTTCTTTGTCAGGAAATGCAGTCTCAAGTCAAGGCTTCATCTGGATGTGTCCAAGCTGTAGCCAAACGCATCACTAAAGAAGTAGAACGGATATGTGATAAAAGTTCCCGCATTCAAACTTCTGGGCAAGTTAGGTCTTGGCAGATTACTTTAGCAAGACATCGTGTACAAAAGTGCCTGCGTTACTATCAGTTGGGTTCACGACAAGGGAGGGTAGAGTTACATAGTAGTTTAGGTGCTATTGTTTATCGCCACGTTACTCTTGCTGGCTCAGAATTGGGTTTTGAAGCTCGTTATAATCTGATTGAGGATTTTCTCCAAGCTTTTTATATCGAAGCGATTAAAGCTTTTCGTCGGGAAAATGAATTAGCTGAAGATTATACTCCCCGGACTCAGTTACAATTAGCTGAGTATATGGCGTTTACGGAGCAGTATGCCAAACGTCGAATTAATTTACCTGGTGGTGCGAATCAACAGTTGATCGTGTTACGCGCTCAAGGTTTTGCTCGTCGTCAACCCCAGGAAACGACTGTTGATATTGAAATGGCGGTTGATTCTGCTAAAACTGAAGAAGCGGAATCTTATCAACGTAATTTAGCAGTGCAGCAGATTAGATCCCAGATGGTTGCTAAACCTAGTTTTGATCCTTCTGAGGAGTCAGAACGCGATCGCGTAATTACTGAGTTGATGAAATATCTGGAGTCTCAAGGTCAATCTGACTGTATGAATTATTTGTCTTTGAAACTTCAAGATTTGTCTGCACCAGAAATTGACCAAATTTTAGGTTTAACCAGTCGTCAGCGTGATTATTTGCAACAAAGATTTAAATATCATGTTGAGAAGTTTGCTAAACAGCATCATTGGCAATTAGTACATCAATGGTTGGGTGCTGGTTTAGAACATAAGTTGGGTTTGTCTTCTCAACAATGGGAAGTGTTCTGGAATCAATTGACTGAACAACAACAGCAAATTTTTAACTTAAAAACTGCAAAGGAAAGTGATCAGGCGATCGCTAAGGCTGTACAATGCACTCCCAAACAGCTACAAAAACGCTGGACTCAAATGTTAGAATTAGCTTGGGCTATCCGCAACGGTAATGTTGAAGTTAAGGCCTGATCATTCTCTGGTGAAATTGTTACATTTATCTGCATACCTAGCCACCTTATACACCTGTTTCTACAAAATAACATTCTCCTCTATTTCTCCCCCATCACGGGAGAATTAGAGAAGTAGTTATCACCATTAAAAATTAAGAAAAATCAAAAAAAATTAAGATCCCCGACTTCTTTTATAAGAACAAAGGCTGAAAACCCTTGAGGTTAAGTTTTTACGCCACGCTCCAAAACTTAACCGTCCTTTAGGCAAGGGTTAGTAGCTAGTTACTGTTTTCTTAACCAATACTAACAAATACTCACATTTACTGAAAATTTCCTGTCATCTTTTGCTTTGTGACAGAATTACAGTAAAATCACTGTATGCTACTAGGATTCAAAACCCAACTCA
>NZ_JAQMTI010000152.1:0-24809 GCF_028329225.1 Sphaerospermopsis kisseleviana CS-549
CCAGTCACCAGTCCCCAGTCCCCAGTCACCAGTCACCAGTCACCAGTCACCAATTTCCCAAAGCCATGCCAAATGTAACAGAATGCAAAGTATAATGAAAACGACAAAACTATTAAGAAATATTGAAAACAGTAGGTTTAAATGCGAGTAGCTATTGCCGGCGCTGGTTTAGCAGGACTTTCCTGCGCTAAATATCTAGTAGATGAGGGTTACACCCCCATTGTTTTAGAACGGAGGGATGTACTCGGTGGTTTAGTAGCAGCGTGGAAAGACTCTGATGGTGACTGGTACGAAACCGGTTTACACGCCTTCTTTGGGGCATATCCCAATATGTTACAACTACTCAAAGAGTTAGGTATTGAAGACCGACTCCAGTGGAAACAGCATACCCTGATTTTTAACCAACCAGATAAACCAGGAACTCTCTCCCGTTTTGATGTTCCTGACATTCCCTCACCATTTAACATCATTGCTTCCATTATGCGGAACAATGATATGTTGACCTGGGAACAAAAGATCCGTTTTGCCATTGGTTTGTTTCCTGCCATCGTGCGGGGTCAACAGTATGTAGAGGACATGGACAAATACAGCTTCGCTGAATGGTTAAAAAGACAAGGTATAGGTGAAAGAGTCGCTAGTGATGTATTTATTGCTGCTTCCAAAGCCTTAACTTTTATCAACCCTGAAGAAGTTTCCTCTACAATTTTATTAACCGCCCTCAATCGGTTTTTACAAGAACGGTACGGATCAAAAATTGCCTTTTTGGATGGTTCACCCACAGAAAGACTTTGCCAACCCATCGTAGATTACATTACCAAACGGGGTGGAGAAGTCAGACTCAATGCGCCCCTAAAAGAGATTTTGCTGAACTCCGATGGTACAGTTAAAGGTTTCTTGCTGCGGGGTTTAGATGGAAAACCAGATGAAATAGTAACAGCAGACTTTTACGTTTCAGCCATGTCGGTTGACCCATTAAAAGTGATGTTGCCAGAACCTTGGAAAAAAATGGAATTTTTCCAGAAATTAGACGGTTTAGAAGGTGTACCAGTAATTAACCTGCATTTGTGGTTTGATCGGAAATTAACAGATATTGATCATCTATTATTTTCGCGATCGCCCCTCCTCAGCGTTTATGCTGATATGAGTAACACCTGTCGGGAATATGCTAACCCGGATCGGTCAATGCTGGAATTAGTTCTCGCACCTGCCAAAGACTGGATTAGCAAATCTGACGAGGAAATCATCTCCGCTACTATGGCCGAGTTGGAAAAACTCTTCCCTGACCACTTTACAGGAGACAACCCAGCAAAACTGCTGAAGTCTCATGTCGTCAAAACGCCCCGTTCAGTTTACACAGCTACCCCTGGTCGTCAACAGTACCGCCCAGACCAAAAAACCCCTATAGCCAACTTCTTTTTAAGCGGAAGTTATACCATGCAACGCTATTTAGGCAGTATGGAAGGTGCAGTGCTTTCTGGTAAGCTAACAGCACAGGCGATCTCTCAAGCGCCATCGGTAGCCAATACTTCCAACCTGCAAACGCTAACTCGACCGCCCGCAACGAATGCTGCAACTGCCTGATTCACCCCCGCGCATGAAAACGCTGGTCTCTGTAGACGAGTCCTACAAACTTTGCCAAGAACTCACAGCCAAGTACGCCAAAACCTTTTACCTGGGTACATTGCTGATGAGTCCGGCAAAGCGTCAATCTGTTTGGGCAATATACGCTTGGTGTCGCCGTACAGATGAATTAGTCGATGGTCCTGCTGCTGCTAGAACCACCCCAGAAACTTTAGAACTATGGGAAAAGCAGCTGGACTCAATTTTTGCTGGACACCCATTAGATAATTACGATGTCGCTTTAGTAGATACCCTGCAACATTTCCCTTTGGATATTCAACCCTTTCGGGATATGATTGCGGGTCAGCGCATGGATTTATACCGCAGTCGCTATGAAACCTTTGAGGATTTGTATCTCTATTGCTACCGCGTTGCTGGCACTGTGGGCTTGATGTCAACCACAATTATGGGTGTAGATACCAGCATTTATACCGCCCCTTGGCATCGAAATCAAAAACCCTATTTACCCATAGATGAAGCGATCGCCTTGGGTATCGCCAACCAACTAACTAACATTCTTCGTGATGTGGGCGAAGATGCACGTCGGGGCAGAATTTATCTTCCCCTAGAAGACTTGGCTAAATTCAACTATAGCGAAGAAGAACTTTTCCAAGGTGTATTAGATGAACGTTGGCGTTCCCTAATGCGGTTTCAAATTGAACGAGCTAGGGAATTTTATACTAAAGCCGATAAGGGAATTACTTATCTTGACCCGGATGCCCGTTGGCCAGTGTGGGCAGCATCTATGCTCTATGGACAGATTTTAGATGTAATTGAGCGCAATGATTATGAAGTTTTCAGTCAACGTGCTTATGTTCCCCAGTGGCAAAAATTACGCACCTTACCAGTTGCTTGGATGCGATCGCAAGTGCTATAGAAGGAGGCAGGGGGCAGGAGGCAGAAGGCAGGAGTTTTTTATTTTGGATTTTGGATTTTGGATTGTTTTTGTGATCTCCAATCTAAAATCTAAAATCTAAAATCTAAAATTTTCTTCCCCAGTCCCCAGTCACCAGTCCCCAGTCCCCTGTTCCCTGACAAATCACAAAATATCTCTTGACGAACCAAAAAACCACTGCTAATATAGTATAGTGTTACCTCTGGAGAGGTGGCTGAGTGGTCGAAAGCGGCAGATTGCTAATCTGTTGATGGAATCGTAAGGTCCATCCGAGGGTTCGAATCCCTCCCTCTCCGTTTACAAATTATAGAAACTCTAGTTGCGGAAAAGAATTCAAGGCAATTCCTTGATAATAAAGACTCATTCCTAGATTTCCAAAACTTAATGTTAATATTTAGCTTGTGGAGTTTGAGCCATTAACCAGCTAAACTAATCAGTTAGTTTAATAATTGATTTTCAAGCTCCTCAACATAGAGGAGTGAAAGGAAGATATGCCAAAATTGAGTGTTTCCCTAGCCTTGAGTTTAGTAACTATAGCCAGTAGTTTGTTCATGGCTGCTTGTGAAAATACCACTACAACAAATAATACAGGCACAAACGGAACTACAACTACCCCAGAAGCCAGCACTACCACAACAACCAGCAGTGCTAAAGGTTTGAAAATTGGTAGTTTATTACCAACAACAGGTGACTTAGCTTCCATCGGTCAACAAATGGTTGGTTCAGTTCCCCTACTGGTAGAAACCGTCAACGCTTGCGGTGGTGTGAACGGAGAACCAGTCACATTAATAGAAGTAGACGATCAAACAGATCCTAAAGCTGGTGCAGCAGGTATGACCAAACTAGCAACAGTAGATAAAGTTGCTGGTGTCGTGGGTTCATTTGCTAGTAGTGTTTCTACCGCTGCCATTTCCGTTGCTACCCCTAACAAAGTCATGTTAATTTCCCCTGGTAGCACCAGTCCCGTATTTACCGAAAAAGCGCAAAAAGGCGATTTTCAAGGATTTTGGGCGCGGACTGCTCCCCCAGATACTTACCAAGCATTAGCTTTAGCCCAACTTGCTAAGAAAAAAGGTTTTCAACGAGTTTCTACCGTCGTCATCAACAACGACTATGGTGTAGGTTTTGAAAAAGCATTTGTAGAAACTTTTGAAAAATTAGGTGGAACAATAGTTAATAAAGATAAACCAGTTCGTTACGATCCCAAAGCCCAAACCTTTGATACTGAAGCTGCTGCTGCTTTTGCAGGTAAACCAGATGCGGTATTAGCAGTCATGTATGCCGAAACAGGTAGTTTATTCCTCAAAGCTGCTTACCAGCAAGGTGTAGCTAAGGGAGTACAGATCATGCTGACTGACGGAGTAAAATCAGATGCTTTCCCGGAACAAGTAGGTAAAGGTCCTGATGGCAAATATCTGTTAACTGGGGCTATTGGTACTGTTCCTGGTTCTGATGGTAAAGCATTAGCAGCCTTTAAGAAATTGTGGCAAGAGAAAAAAGGCGGAACACCAGGAGAATATGCACCTCAAGCTTGGGATGCAGCAGCTTTGTTGGTATTATCAGCCCAAGCTGCTAAAGAAAATACAGGTGTCGGTATTGCTGGTAAACTTCGAGAAGTTGCTGCTGGTGAAGGAACAGAAGTTAGTGATGTCTGTGAAGGACTGAAACTACTGAAAGAAGGGCAAAAAATCAACTACCAAGGTGCAAGCGGTAATGTAGATGTTGATGCTAACGGTGATGTAGTTGGTGTTTATGATGTTTGGACAGTAGGAGATGAGGGTAAAATAAAGGTGATAGACAAAGTTAGTCCTCAGTAAACATTTTTCCTGGTAAGCTGTTGTGCATTGAATTTGTATAAGTGGAACAGGCAAGAGGCTTGTTCTACAAGAGTTCAGAATATTAGGATTATACAATTTAGCTGTGTAACAGCTTACTACTACCAAAAACAATTTATTTGCCAAAATTAAATTACAGCAAATTTCTTCCTAATGATGTACCTCATCTACCTAGAAACTGCTGTATTTATTTTATAAAATCCTGTATTGATTTTCAATTAACGAAAATTTTGTTCAATAATTTCAGTTACATTTTGGCGAATCAGTTCAATAATTTCATCAAAAAATGATCCCCCATTGGGTAAATCACTTAAATAAGGATCCATCACTGCTGATCGCAAAATTGACATTTCCTCTGGAGTGGTTGCTAGTCCCAAACGTTGAGCATAATTATTAATAAATGTCTCACCATAATCTGCCAATCTAAAAATAGTTCTAGTTAGCATGAATTGGTATTTGTGAATATTTTCAGCTTCACCACTTTGGTAGTAATGAATGTGAAAACGATCATAAATTTGATTATTCAACTCATTAAATAAATCAGCGTTATCATTCAGACGATGATCGCAATGTTTGAAATTAAAGGCGTAACTGAGAATATTTTGATCCGGTCCAACTTCCCGCAATAATGCCATAGCTTCCGGATCTGCAAGTATTTGACTTTGATTTTTTCCCTGGAGATGTTGACGCAAATGGGCTATATAATGCTCATGTTCACCATTAATATAATCACTAATATCACTGCGATCAATAGGTAAACGTGGTAATGGAACAACAATAAAATTATCTGTTTCTGCGGCCATAAAAAGTAACCGCAAATAAAACAACTTACTATTAAAAATCGCTTGATTAATAATCTTACCGTAGCCACTTACAGAAGGACGAATTAGTTGATGAGAAAGAAAAACAGAAGCTGCTGCTGCTCCTGGTTTTGAACCTTCTAAACCGTAAATTCCTACCGATGGTTCTAGAGGACGAATAGATTTAGAACCGCCAATATAAGTCCCGGTAAAAGTTGTCAAATGTTTTAATAAACTATGACGATAAAGTGAACCACCAGCAGGATATTGAATATACCCAGATTTGTGAGGATCTATAGTAACAGAATCACAATCTCGAAGGTGTTTAAACTGCCTGATAGTGTGTTCATTAAACATTACTTGACTATAATCATCAATAAATAAAGGTGATTTTTGTTCCTCAAAACTATAATCACGGCGAATAGTAGAAATTTGATAACCACCCCAAGCAGCATCAACGTGAATATTAAACTCTAAACCCTTTTTCCTGTAGGTTTCTCTTAATTCTAAAATCTCATCTATGGGATCAACTGCACTTTCTTCTGTACTGCCTAAAACTGCTAAAGTTAACAATATTGGATGGCGATTTTCTAAACATTGATTTAAAGTTTGATTTAACCTTCCTAAATCTAATCTGGCATCAGCATCAACAAAAATATCAATTAAATTATCTGTGCCAATACCATTAACTGCTGCTGCTTTTGGCCAAGCATAATGTTTAGAGGATGGGGCAATCATTTTTATTTCCCCCACATCCTCAAAACAAGAATGAGTCATTTCCAACCAGCCCCGAACATTAAGATTATAAGGAATAATTAAATCCCAAACATCATAAACATCTTTGATATTTTCACTTTCACCGCATAATTCCCAAATTCGCTGTGGTAAAGCCAAAATATCATCCATGCAAATATTAAATAATTGCCAAGAAGTAGCTTCTAATAATTTTGGTTGACTACCATCAGCAATTTTAATTTCTAATGCTTTAGCTTTAGCTAATACTGGTTGTTTTTGTAAAGCTTTTTTCGCAGCAAAAGGAAAGAATTTTAATTCTCTTGTTGCCCAAGTCGCCTCATTAATAGCAATAGAACCATCAGCAGTAATATGACACCAAGGTTCAATTTTATCGGTTTCAGGAAAACCAATCATTGCACATAAATCACGCCCTACCTGTAATTCTAATAAAGTGGTAGCAGTAGAAGCTTGAATGGTGGCATTATTGGAATTATGCAGCATTGCGGCAAAATAACCAAGCATTCCTGGTATGGTGGTATCCCAAAGAATATGACCTTGATAACGCATACTAAAAAATGGCGTACCATATTCTCGCAAATGCTGTAACAATTGATTGTAGGCATCCCTTAAAGCTTGCATTCCTGCTTGATATTCCAGAGAAGCTTTAACATCCTGAGTAATTGTTTCTGGATCACCTGGTAAATAACTTTGCCGATAATCTATAATATGATCTACAGCTTGGGCAATAAGTTGTTTAAATTCTGTTCCATTTTCCGCCCGTGTACCTAAAAACCAATTAGCAATATTGCCAGGTGGTTGTGGTGGGTTAATATCAGGAACATTAGTAAATTGACCAATAGATAATGCACCGTCGTCTGTTTTTTTGATTTCCTTAAAGCTGAAGTTTTTAACTATACGTCCAACCATAATTATTCCTATTTAATCAAGTATCTCATGTTGTGGGGTAGGCATCCTGTCTGCCCTGTATAACCTGTATAATTAGCGGGCAGGATGCCCGCACCACAAGAAATGAAATATTTATATCTTTTTGTATTTGGAAGTAACTTATTTTTGTAAAATTCCTGATTCTTTCACGGTAAACTCTGTTTTTTTGCATTAACTCTATCTCTAGAAATAAGTATTAATTTACTTTTTATAGATAATTTTTTATAGATAATAATGTTTATATTTTTATAATACGCGTTCAAAAATTGATGTTTTTATTGCTGCCTTGCAAGAAATAAAACGTTAATATACTGGATACTGGATAGATCCCCGACTTTTTAAAGAAGTTGAGGATCTGGGTAGTTAACCTACTTAGAATCCACCAAAGTTGTACCCAACACCAACTAATAAACCGACATCAGTTTGATTAAAAAATCCTGCATTGATAGCGGCTGTGGCAGTGAATCTATTATTTAGAGGTATATCAACTCCACCTGTCACCATGACAGCAGTTTCCGAGTTGTTACCAGTTTTAATAGCTGCACCAACTCCCACATAAGGAGCTATAGGTAAAGGTTCACTAAATGGATCTCCTATGGGCTGGAAGGAAAAATCATAAGTTAGGGGAACGAGAAATACAGTATCATCTCCTAAAATTGCCGATGGTCTAACTGATAGAGTCCTGGTGAAACCAACTTTGCTGATGACTGTAAAATTACCATCGCCCAAGGTTGAAGATCCGCCACTTAACCCAATATTGCCAGCAACGCCAACATAGCTACTACCACCACGGGTAGGTCTTCCTAAATCAATATCTGCTTGTGCTATTTCTTTCGGCTGTGCTACTTGAGTCGCAGATGGTTGGGATGTAGGTTCTGTATTTTCCGCAGTCAAGATTGTTGATGAGGTCGCTACTGTCCCTGGAATGGGTATAATTGTCCGATTAGCCGTTTTTAGAGTAGCGGCGTTGGGAAATTGCTGTATTTTAGACACAGTGGTGTTAAGTTCTGTGCTTTCCTGGTGATTAGAGATGACAGCGGCCTCTGGATGGGTTGTCTGAGCAGTTGCACAAACGCTGCTACCTAAAACTGTCAGGGTGGCTAGACTTGGTACACAAATAAAATGTTTACGTAGAAACATAGTATTTACATTCACTCCTACATGAATTATGACGACAACAGATATTTTGTTGCTGTGGGTTTAATGTAACAAATTTGAGCAATATTCAACATTTAAAACCAAAAAAACATTTTTTACATCTTTAATTTGACATAAGCAATTAGAATCTCAGGATAAGATTATGAATATGGTGAATCCTGAATCTGATAGATGATTTATAGCACTGATGTACAAGTTACAAAAGTTATCAAGAGCGGTGGCTTTTCCCCGTTCCCTATTCCCTATTCCCTAGTTAGTTATAAATTTTTGTAATCAGATGTTTTCCAGACTAGAAAGCTAATATCTATATGGTGACAGCAGTTTTCATGTCTTTAGACCACAGTAAAGGCGAAGCATTCGGACAATTAATTATCGGTTTTTACCTAAGACTATCATCCGAATGCTGATGCTTCCAGCACGCTTCGCGAACGCCCCTACATTGTTGACGCGAAACCTAAATCAGAAACCTAAATCAAAATGTGGTTTATTTACCTGAAAATTGCTGTAAACTCACACAAGGTGCATCTGTACTGTTAATAATAGAAATTGTAGATATGGCACTATAGCCTCAATGATTCCAGTTCAACTGATCCTAAAAAACTTCCTGAGTTACCGTGATGCAACTTTAGATTTTGGCGGGTTGCATACGGCTTGTATTTGTGGTTCTAATGGTGCGGGTAAATCTTCTCTTCTGGAAGCTATTACTTGGGCTATTTGGGGTGAAAGTCGTGCTACTGTTGAAGATGATGTGATTTATTCTGGCGCAAAAGAAGTCAGAGTAGATTTTACTTTCTACAATAATTTACAAAAATATCGGGTGATTCGTACTCGTGTCCGGGGTGCAACTAGCGTTTTGGAATTTCAAATTGAAACTCCCGCTGGTTTTCGTCCTCTGACTGGTAAGGGGATGCGAGCAACCCAAGATGTGATTTTACAACATATCAAGCTTGATTATGAGACTTTTATTAATTCTGCTTACCTGCGTCAAGGTCGGGCGGATGAGTTCATGCTCAAGCGTCCCACGGAACGGAAGGAAATTCTAGCGGAATTATTAAAACTTAATCAATATGATCTTTTGGCAGAAAAGGCTAAGGATAATTCTAAACAGTATAAAGGACGGGCGGAAGAGTTAGAACGTTCTTTGGATAATATTAAATCTCAACTTCAAAAACGAGAAGCAACTACAGCAGAAAAAGCAGAGTTAGAAGTTCAACTCAATCATCTGCAACAACAGCAAGCTGCTGATAATATTCAATTACAAAGTTTGAAAGTTATTCAAAGTCAACGCCAAAATTTAGAGGAAAAACTGAGTTTTGTCAGACAGCAATATCAAAATCTTAGTGAAGATTGCGATCGCCTAGATCAAGACAAGTTAGCTGTCAAATCCCAATTGGCTGCTTTAGAATCTATTTTACATCAATCCGACCAAATTCAAGCTGGATACTCTCAATTTCAAATTTTACAATCTCAAGAAGAAGTTTTTGCTATTAAGTTTGAACAACATACCCGCGCTATTACTTTAAAACAACAACAACAACAACAACTGGATAAACAAATTCAATCTATTGAACGCAAAATACAAGCAGCAGAGGCTGAATTAAATAATTTAGAAAAAGAACAACAAGAAATCAAACCAATTTTGAAAAAGTCTGGAGAAATTGAAACAGCTTTATCTCAATTATCTGCTGCACGTGAGCATCTTAACTCTTTAGAAAATTTGCAAATACAAGTCAAACCTTTATTAGAACAAAGAGCAAATTTACAAACTGAATTAGAACGTATCCATAGTAGATTATTAGCAAGTTTAGAACAGTTACAAGTTACAGAAAATCAAATTGAATCTAAAATTCGCAAACAATCTCAGTTACAACAAGATGTGATAGAAGTAGATTTACAAATTGAAGAATTGGAGAAGAAGCGAGTTTATTTGCAAAGGGTACAGGACAAAGGCCATGAACGTCGCCATTTTATAGAACGTTTACAAGCTCATCAAAAAGACTACGAAAAATTACTAGGAGACTTGGAACAAAAAATACAACTTCTTCAAAATCCTAATGCTTTGTGTCCCTTGTGTGAACATCCTTTAGATGAAAATCACTGGCATCGAGTAATACAAAAAACCCAAATAGAATATGAAGATACTCAAGGGCAATTTTGGGTACTGCGGGAACAGATGGCAGTTTCTGACCGAGAAATTCAAGTATTAAGGCAGGAATATCGAGAAATATCGCAGCAAGTAGCAAATTATGACGCTTTAAGGGAAAAAAAGGGGAAATTAGCAGCCCAGTTACAAGCGTCGGCTGAACTGCAAACGCAACTAAAACAGGTTTTAACAGAAAAAGAAAAGTTACATAGGGTTTTAGAAGGTGATTATGCACCTGATAAACAGGCAGAAATTCAAGAGTTAGATGAATATATCAAACAACTAAATTACAATGAACAAGATCATGCTTTAGCTAGAAGTGTAGTAGAAAACTTACGATGGGCAGAAATTAAACAAGTCCAGATTAAAGATGCCAAGAAAAAACAAGCTCAAATAGCAGCGAGAAAACCAGAGCTACAAGCTATGATTGAGGAATTGAAGGCGCAAATAGCATCAGAACAAACAAATTCAGAGATAGCAAGAGGAATATTAGCACTAGAAACCCAAATTACAGAAATTGCTTACAGTTCTGAGCAACATAGTAATATTCGTAAAGGTGTTAAAGAGTTTCAATCTTGGCAGTTACCCTATCAGCAGTTTTTATCTGCTCAACAAGAATATCCCCAACTACAGAAAAGATTGGAGGATTTAACAAACGCTTATAATAGCAGAACCGCAGATAAACAAAAACTTGCCATTGAAATGGATAGTATTGTAGAGCAATTAAAAGCTAGTGAGAATCCTGTTGAGCAAATTCATGATTTAGAACAGAAAATAGCCATTTTTCGCCGAGAAATGGATGAAAAAATCGCTTATTTGGGGCGTTTAGAACAACAAGTACATCAGTTAGAACTGTTGCAAAATCAATATGAGCAAGAACAAGAGCAATTACAAGATTGTAAACAGCAACAACGGGTATATCAAGAATTAGCGCAAGCATTTGGTAAAAATGGTATCCAAGCTTTGATGATTGAAAATCTGTTACCCCAACTAGAAGCTGAGACAAATCTACTCCTGGCGCGGTTGAGTGCCAATCAACTGCACGTACAATTTGTTACTCAGAAAGCGGGAAGAAGTGGTAAGTCAACGCGGAAAAATGCCAAGTTGATAGATACCTTAGATATTTTAATTGCTGATGCGCGGGGTACACGAGCTTATGAAACTTATTCGGGTGGAGAAGCATTTAGAATTAATTTTGCGATTCGTTTAGCATTAGCAAAATTATTAGCCCAGCGTGCGGGTGCGGCGTTGCAGTTGTTGATTATAGATGAAGGATTTGGTACACAGGATACAGAAGGGTGCGATCGCCTGATTGCGGCCATAAATGCGATCGCTGCTGATTTTGCTTGTATTCTCACTGTCACACACATTCCTCACCTCAAAGAAGCATTTCAAGCCCGGATTGAAGTAAATAAAAATCAGCAAGGTTCACATTTATCATTGTCAATTTAATCATGATCAAATTGAAAGTGAACTCCCTGTTCCCTAAAGATCAAGAATTATTCTTCAACTTGTTTAGTATTACCAGCTTTCACCCAACCTTCTTGATCAGTACCTGCAATGCGAATTTTTTGCCAATTTTTATCCGCGCTTTCTTCTAAGATGATGACTTTTTGATTACCACCAACACCACCAATACTTTGTGCATCTGAGGCTGGTTTATCTCGCATACTCAAACCTTGCGGCCAAGTTACAATAGCTTGATAAGCTCCTGGTGGTAAGGTATCAGGTGATTCAGTGGGAGTAGGAGTAGGACTAGGACTAGGTTTAGGACTGCTAGTAGGACTAGGTTTAGGTGTGGTAGTAGCTTTTACTGGTGTGACTTTTGGTTTGTTCGCTTTGGGTTTGGGACTATCATTAGCAAACATGGGTTTTTCGGGAGGAATGGCGGTACGATTAACAAAATAGAGAGCTATTGTCAGTCCGCTACCTAATAAAACTGCGATCGCTAATACAAAACCAAGTATAAGTTTAAAAAATCCAGAAATTATTTTCATATTTTTTAGTCAGGAGTCAGGAGTCAGGAGTCAGGAGAATTTTAGATTTTAGATTTTAGATTTTAGATTGGATTCATGAAATACAATCCAAAATCCAAAATCCAAAATCCAAAATCCAAAATTGTATCCCCAGTCCCCAGCAAAATATTATTACATTTGACGTTGAATGCGATCGCTTAAAGCATTATGCTTAGAAGCCAAACGCGCTCTCCCTGCTGCTGCCCATTCTTGCAGTTTTTGGATCTGTTCTACCGCAGTTCGCGCCAAAGGGATAATTTGACTAGCCGCTTCTAAAATATCATCAGTTGTGAAATCACGATTTTGGCTAAAACCAATGTGCATCGCTTCAATTAACGTTTGTTCAATTTCTGCACCGGAAAAATCGGGAGTTTCGTAAGCTAACCGATCAATGTCATAGCTTTTGAGGTTATGGGGACGCAAGCGGGATAAGTGTACAGTAAAAATGGCTTTTCTTTCTTCTTGGGTGGGTAAACCGACAAAGAAAATTTCATCAAATCGCCCTTTCCGCAGCATTTCTGGGGGTAAAGCTTGAATATCGTTAGCGGTGGAAACGACAAACACGGGTGAAGTTTTTTCTGCTAACCAAGTGATAAATGTCCCAAATACCCGGCTAGTTGTTCCTGCATCACCTTTACTACCTAAACCAGAAAAGGCTTTGTCAATTTCATCAATCCACAATACACAGGGTGCAAGGGCTTCCGCAACTTGAATCATTTGCCGGGTGCGAGATTCTGATTCACCGACTAAACCACCAAATAAGCGCCCCACATCCAAGCGTAATAAAGGTAAATGCCAATGATGGGCGATCGCCTTAGCTGTTAAAGATTTACCAGTTCCTTGAATCCCCACCAACATTAAACCACGGGGATGCGGTAATCCGTACTGTCGCGCTCGTTCTGTGAATGAACCACCCCGACGAATTAACCAATCTTTGAGATTATCCAGTCCCCCAATATCAGATATTTGCTCAGTGGCGGGGTAAAAGTCCAGGATTTGGGTTTGGCGGATAGTTTGGCGTTTTTCCTCCAAAACTAAATCAACGTCTTCTGGTTGTAGTTCTCCGTGGGATGCGATCGCCCTGGCTAAAACTCGGCGTATCCGTTCCATTGATAACCCTTGACAGGAACGCACCAAGTCATCAATAAATTTACCGGAAAGTGCGTTACCAGTGGCTTGTAATAGGCGTTCTACCTCGGTTTTTATTTCTGGTGCTGCGGGTAAGGGAAATTCCACCACGGTTAAAACTTCGGTTAAATCGTCGGGAATAGCAATGCGTGGGGATAATAAAACAATATTTTTCGGTTGAGATTTCAGGATTCGGGCTAAGTTGCGAAGTTTGCGAGCGATCGCCACATCTTCTAAAAAGCGGTGATAATCCCGGAGAATTAGCACTGCTGGGGCGGAAGGGGGTAATTTTTCAATAAATTCTAATGCTTGCAGGGGGTTGCGTTTGCCAAAGCCGGTATCGTTGGGGTTGCCTTGATATCCGTCCACAAAATCCCAGGTATAAACGGGGCGGTTTCCTTGGTTTGTCGCTTCTTCACGGATAGCAGTTTCTACCCGTTCTTCTTCGTGGGTGGGGATGTAAATGAGGGGGTAGCGGGCGCGGAGGAGGAGTTTAAATTCTTCGCGGAAGTTCATGATGTAGATGTTTGGTGATTTTTGTTCTTTTCCTATTTTTAAGGTAATGAACCACGAAGGTAAGAAGGAAGCAAAGGAAGAAGAGAAGAGTTTTGTTTCGCGCAAAGGCGCTAAGGAGCAAAGGCGCTAAGGAAGAGGAGTGGATGTGGGCGATAGTCGATGCTTAAAAATTAAGACTTGTTTTTATTCAGGTATAATTTCAATTCTGAAGCTAACCTATAGAACCGCTAATGCTAAAAAAGAGGAGAGCGATCGCCTTTCCTGTGCGTTTAATTTCTTCACCTGGGTTAACGGGAGGTTTCAGCACTACCAACACATCTATATCTGATCCGGGTTCTGCATCACCACGCGCTTGAGAACCATAGAGGGTGAGGTTTTGTAGGCGATCGCCATACAGATCAGTGAGTTCTGTTTTTAGGCGAGTGAGAATAGGTTTTAGGTTAATATTCATAGACTTTAGACTGTATTTATTTTCCGTAATTCTACACTACCGCCTTCAAAAACTTGAATTATCAGTTGATATCCTTGCATCAATGACATTCCCACCAGAGGTTCTGAATCTGCTTCATCAATGGGAATTTTGATAGGAACTCCATCCCAAATTATAACTGCTTCGTAAACATTAAAAACGCATTCACTACCATCACCGAGAATTGCGCGTCCTCGCCTTTTCCATCTTAAATTTAACTGATTAATTAAATCCTGTGGTAATGAAAGCCAACCATTAAAACCTGTATCTATAACTGCATTTTGTCTAGAGATTTTACTATCTGACCCAAAAATTATCAGTGGTATAATTGCATCTAAATCGTCGTTTACAATTCCTGTAATCATATAGATATTTTATTCCGTCCACCAAAGCGACGCACATAACGAGAACCAATGCGAACTATCCAAATTTGTGCATCAGGGTGACGAAATTCTAGGCGATCGCAAGCTGCTATTTCACTCGCATCAATTTCAAAATCTCCCGTTTCAATATCAATAGCTACAATTTTTCCTTGATTACCTGCTTCTATTTTTGGGCGTATTTGCATTTCGTAGATTTGCTCACCGATTTGGGCAAATTCTTCTTTACTATAGCGGGGTTGGTGAATGGTCATATTTTGAGATTCTTTTCGATATTAAATATTTTATCACATGGGATGCGATGCTACTGTAAGAGGGGAAATATGAACATCAGCAATAAAACGTAGGTTATTCATGCTGAAGGAATGCTGGTCATTTTATCTGAAACTGTCCAAGCTGCATAGTTGAGAGTTTGTCTAATATCTTCTTCCTCTAATTCTGGATAAGCTGCTAAAATTTCCTCAATTGAAAGTTTGCTGGCTAGTAATTTGAGAATAAAAGCTACAGTAATACGCATTCCTCTAATTGTTGGTTGTCCTAAACAAATGTGAGGATTAATAGTAATGCGATCTCATTGATTCAGCATTATTAACTCCTAATATCAAACACGATAATAGATTTATATTGCTCTCCTTGGTATCCAGAGCAATTTTACCACTCATTTGCATTTACCCGCCGACATTGAGCAATTGACTGTTTTATCTCTGCTGCTTCTGCATCGCTTAAAATTCCTGTAAATTTAGCAAGAGGATGATCTTTTCGTGTAGCTTTCACACGATGTAAATAATCTAGTAAAAGTTGTACAATGTCATCAGGAGTTTTTTCGAGTTCTTGGATTAGTTGTTCACGTTTTGTCATATATTGAAACCCTTAAATCAAGAAAAATAAATGGGTATTGCTTTTCTCTAGTTTATCTGATTTTATCTCTCCCATGACTTTGCTATGTGCATTTGCTTTCCTCTTATTAGGTATCGCTTGACTGTGGAAATAAGTAAAAATGGCAGAGGTTAAGGAGGAATGAACCACGAAGCAGCGAAGGACACGAAGGGAAGAGAGTTTGAGAGGGATTTTTCTTAAGTTCTGAGAATGTAACTCTAAAATACAACTTGATTTTTTTGTATTCAAAATATGTACCTATTCTTCCTCAACTGCTTCATACTTAAAAACATAATCACCAGCTTCAAGTTCTCCATGTGTGGCTTTCAAATGAACATTAAAATTTTTCACTGTTCCACATCCATAACTGAATTTTACTATAGATTTGTCTTCATAAGGACAGTTTATAAGTTCAACCGTAAGACTTGGTATACTCCTAAATATTGGAGTGAACTTACCTGTACCTGTAGCATAATGTATATTCTTATTTAGATTTACAATTAATAACCCTGAACGTTTATTTGAGGTAGTTTTTATAGTTTCTTGAGAAACTGAAATAGAAACTCTAACTTCAACGTCATCAGATAAAGAATCTTGACTGATGGCTTCAACATCTCCTCGCACAGAGTCTTGACTAACTTTGATTAGCTCACTAATCACTTCCTCACTAATCTCTTCATTTGTAACTTTTGCGGATTCTTGAACAAAGCGACCAACTGAATACATCCAGAATTTTTGGCTAGTATCTTTATAAAATTCTTCAATTAGTTCAGGTCTTGGTCCTATAGTTCTTCCTGACTGCTCAAGCCACCAGTCTTCTTTTTTATCATCTGTAATAAATATTACAGGTTTCTTTTGTGATTTTGAATATTCAATTATTTGCTTCCATACCAGAAAATCACCATACTTTCTATATTGATCACCTAATCCATCTTTGTTAGAATCCATGTATCCGGGAGGAACTTTGTTTTTATAACGCTCTTCACCCTCAACAGCTAATTTCGTTAACACTGATTCTTCATAGGGATTTCCTGTTTTCCCCGAAAATAGATTTTCTACAAAATCCAAAATTTCATCTTCAGAAAATTTATCAAATAGTAATTTTTGTTGAGATTCTAAGGTTGATATTAATTTCTGAGAATAAGATTCAAACTCAGGAAGTTCAGCATCTGGCAGGAATGGATGCCTATCTTTACTAGAAAGCTTTGTTAATAATTCATTAATACTCTTAATAGCGGTTGTGTATTCCTTCGCTTGCCCTGCCGTGACATCCAGCCTATTTCTTAAAAATTCCTTTGCTGCTTGGTGAGGAATAAATATACGGTCTTTGACTGCTTCCAGAGCTTTCTCTAATTCTTTGCGAGTGCCAGATGAATATCTATACAAGTTAAGTAGTACATTGGCATCAACAACAAAAATTCCTTCATTCCACATTTTGGAAAGCTCATCGTCTTTTGGTCTAAAGTATCCTACAAATACTGATCTCACGAAATTCTCCTTTCTAAATAACTAATTTATTAAATCTACAAAAAACACAAAGGGTGTATGAAATTTTACTTAAATCTATACAAACTGACCTAGCTTATACTTAGATTTAATATTTTTCCAATATGCACTAGCCATAAAAAATTATCTTAACCCAATTTGCTAGTTATCACGTCGAAGCTTGTATAAGTTATAATACGCAATTTTTGTTAAAATTCCGTCTTCATCCTGTAAATCCTTAAATCCTGGACATCCTGATTCAGACAAATTCCCGAACTAGCACCTTATGTTACCACGGATTCTTGCTTTCACTGATTCCCAAGAACTAGCTAAAATCGGATCTTGTAAATGGAGAACTTTTCTTTGATCCAGTTCGTCTTTTTGCCAGTCTAATACAGGAACATTTGCTGATTGAGTTGCAATATCATCCCATAAATCTTCTAGAAGTTGTAGCTTTTCTGACAACCCTAGCTCAAAAATTGGCGCAAAGTCTGCTTTCATAATCAACTAAGCTATCAATATTCTTTATTCTTTACCTATTTTTGCACACAGCAACTAAATTGAGTAAAAACGTCAATCAGTCCTAAATTTAGTTACAGTTAGATAACAAATCAATCGTGAGGGGTGATACTATGCGTGTCTTGCTAGTTTATCCAATATTTCCCAAAACCTTCTGGTCTTATGAAAAAATCCTACAACTCGTAGATAGAAAGGTTCTCTTACCACCATTGGGTTTAGTCACAGTGGCAGCTATCCTACCCCAAGAATGGGAGTTTAAGCTAGTAGATCGTAACATTCGCCCAGCAACAGAAGAAGAATGGGCATGGGCAGATATAGTCATTTTCTCGGCTATGATTGTCCAAAAACAAGATTTATTAGATCAAGTCCGGGAAGCAAAACGTCGGGGTAAGTTGGTAGCTTTAGGTGGTCCCTATCCCACATCCACACCCCATGAAGTGGAAGCAGCAGGGGCAGATTACCTGATTTTAGATGAAGGGGAAATCACTTTACCGATGTTTGTGGAAGCGGTGCAAAAAGGTGAAAAATCTGGGGTTTTCCGCGCCACTGAAAAACCAGATGTGACAACTACACCCATTCCCCGCTTTGATTTATTAGAATTTAATGCCTATGATATGATGTCTGTGCAATTTTCGCGGGGTTGTCCTTTCCAATGTGAATTTTGCGACATCATTGTTTTATATGGACGTAAACCGAGAACCAAAACACCAGCACAACTTTTAGCAGAATTAGATTATCTTTATGAGTTGGGTTGGCGGCGTGGTGTGTTCATGGTGGATGATAACTTTATTGGCAATAAACGGAATGTGAAATTGTTGCTAAAAGAGTTAAAAGTTTGGATGGCTGAACATCAATATCCATTCAATTTTGACACAGAAGCTTCCATTGATTTGGCACAAGATCAAGAAATGATGGAGTTGATGGTTGACTGTGGTTTTAAAGCCGTATTTTTAGGCATTGAAACCCCAGATGAGGATAGTTTGCAGTTAACTAAGAAGTTTCAAAATACGCGCAGTTCTTTAACAGACGCAGTACAAACTATTATTAAAGCTGGACTGCGACCAATGGCAGGGTTTATTATTGGCTTTGATGGTGAAAAAGCCGGTGCGGGCGATCGCATTGTGAGATTTGCTGAACAAGCTGCTATTCCTTCCACCACTTTTGCTATGTTACAAGCATTGCCAAATACCGCTTTATGGCATCGTTTGAAAAAAGAAGGTAGACTGCGGGAGAATAAAGACGGAAATATCAATCAAACCACATTAATGAACTTTATTCCTACCCGTCCTTTAGAAGAATTGGCTAGGGAATATGTGGAAGCTTTTTGTGCTTTATATGATCCTGTAGCCTATTTAGATCGCACCTATCGCTGTTTCTTGATGTTGGGTTATCCCCAATGGACAGCACCAGCTAAAACGCCAGAATGGGTAGTTATCAAAGCACTGCTAATTGTGATTTGGAGACAAGGTTTTAAAAGAGAAACTCGCTGGAAATTCTGGCATCACTTCTTTAGCATTCTCAAGCATAATCCCAAGGTGATAGAACAGTACGTTTCTACCTGCGCTCACATTGAACATTTTGTGGAATATCGGCAAATTGTCCGCGATCAAATTGAAAGTCAATTAGCTGCTTATTTAGCCCAAGGTGCAGAAAAACCTTATGTTCCAGAAAAGGAAAAAGTAGTAGCTTAGGGACTGGGGACACTTCGACAAGCTCAGTGCATCGCTGGGGACTGGGGACTGGGGACTTCTGATCTCCTGACTCCTAGCCCTCAAAAAAAGACTTTCAAAACCATCCTCTATTTAAATTCCTAACTGTTTTTTGATTAAACGACAGAGACTTTCTTTGATTTCTGGATGACGTGGTACAGGCGATTGTTTTCCATTAATAGGGTTAATATATATATCATGTTTCTTACCATGACGTTTTAAATAGCACCCTGCATCAACTAATTCTCTAACAAAATTTCCTCGTTTCACGCCACATCAACCCAAATTTCTTTAGTTTGCACTTGGGGATGATTTTCTAAGCTTTCTTCTAACATTAGCTGGTAGGCATCTTTAATATTTTCTTCTAACTCTTCTAATGATTCCCCCTGACTAAATACTCCCGGAATTTCTTTTAATTTTCCTACATACCAGCTATCATCTAACCAGTATTCGAGAGTAAATTTTTTTTTTGCATATACTTGACTCCTTAAACTAGGTTATTACTGAATAATATTATATCGGTTAAGCTCAAAAAAAAAGGAAATCAGAAAATTATGTAGCGACTGTCTTGAATGTCAAGCGAACGCTAAAAAAACTATTCCAACTTTCGGTGTTATTTAAGGTACTTACTGTTTTTAGAGCAAGATTATGTAATGTAAAAATTAGCACAAATAAGTATAACTACTGTAGAACTTAATTGTGTACTCTGTTAGTCTATAAGAGATGGATATAAATACAAGTGGATTTAGGAGTAATAAAAATGACTTCTTTCAGTGGCTTAAAACAGACCATACAATCTACTACAGATAAATTAATCATTTACAGATGGATTTTATTTGGTATCTTAGCATTTATTCTAGCAGCATTCTTGTTTTTTAGCTGGCCGTGGGTTAAAACAAATGAGAGTGCAAAAATGATAGATGTTATTTTGGGTGGATTAAAAGAAACAAGTGAACTCAATACTGTAAAAATGTCCAGTAAAGCATCATTAGTTGAAACTAAAGAGCAAAGGTTGTTTTCATTCTATGTTGGAGATACTAAGGTTATTTATGAAGGACAAGGTACAATACGTGCTGGTATAGATATGAAAGCATTGAAAGCAACAGATGTAGATATCAACAACCAGAAAATTACAATTACTTTACCTCCTCCTTATATTACCGAAACAGTTCTAGAAGCTGATAAATCTCAACTTTTAGATCATCACAAAAACTGGTTTGGTCCTAACGCTGAGATTGAACTACTAGATCAAGCACAAAAAGATGCACTTGCTAGAATTAAATTAGAAGCTTGCGGAAATGATATTATAGATGCTGCTAATAGTAACGCAAAAAAAATAGTAGAAAGAATATTATCAGCAGCAGGTTACAAAGACATTACTGTAATAACTCAAGAACCTAAAGATGGTTCATGTCCTAAGAATTAATATCTAGGAATATCTATCTTTATTCTCAGTCCCACGTTAAAGTTATAATATCAGAATGTCATCTATCAGGCTCTGACTTACACTAAATAGTATATGAATCAGAGCCTATTATTAAATCTGGACTCTCAAAGATAGGGAAAAATCAAGTCAAAAGTCAAAAACTCTGTTCTCTGTTCCCTCCTATTTATAAATGTAAAACCAAAACTTCCTCCCCTGGATAAACAAAAGTTTTACCCACTGGTAACACAGCCAAAGCGTTAGTTTGAGCTAAATTAATTAAATTACCAGAACTATCATTACCTTCAGATTTCTGAAATTGATAAACACCATTTACCAGATGTAACTTACCCAAAATATAGGTTTCCATCTTGCCATTAGATTGTAATTCTGATGAAGATTTAACTTTCACAAATTTACTTTCCCAACCTTTAGCCAGTCCTGACATTTTTTTAATTGCAGGTTTTACAAACCGCCAACAAGTCACCAACGCTGAAACAGGATTTCCCGGCAAACCAAAATATAATTTATTACCAAAAGTTGCAAAAGTTAGAGGTTTTCCCGGACGCATTTGTACAGAACGAAAATGAATTTTTGCTCCCAAAGAAGCTAAAGTTTTATATATGTAATCATAATCGCCCACAGATACACCACCAGTAGAAATGACTATATCAGCATTGGCGATCGCATAATCTATAATTTCTTGTAAAGTTGTCGGATCATCCTGAATAATTCCTAACAGTAACACTTCTGCCCCCAATTCCCGCATCAAAGTAGCTAAAGCATACTGATTAGAATCAACTATTTGCCCAGGTTTTAGCAATTGTTCCGGCATCACCAACTCATCGCCAACTGATAAAATAGCCACACGGGGACGACGGAAAACACTCACTTGTTCACGTCCAGCAGCAGCTAAAACCGCAATTTCAGACGCAGTTAAAGGAATACCAGCCGGTAAAATTTCGTTTCCAGCTTGATAAAAGTCCCCCTTGCGTCTCACAAACTCCTGGGGTTGAGGCGCAATAAACACAAAAACCCGGTTTTCCTGTCGGTGGGTTTTTTCCTGCATAACTACAGTATCCGCACCAGGAGGCATCATTGCACCTGTGAAAATTCTTGCAGCTTGTCCTGGTTTAATTGTTACCTGTGGTTCATATCCAGCAGGAATTTCTTCCACCACTTGCAAAACAATGGGTTTATCAGCCCTTGCTTGCTGCACATCTGCATAACGCACAGCATAACCATCCATTGCCGAGTTATCCCAGTGGGGAAAATCCAGGGAACTGATCACAGGAGTTGCTAAAATGCGATTATTTGCCATTAATAAATCAACAAATTCCACATCTAGCTGGTTATCTAACGGTTTCACAGCATTTAAAATAGTAGCTTCTGCATCTCTGACTGACAGCATAGTTATAGTTAATGATGATAGTTTTGGTTATTTTAATCTAGTGTTGTGTAAGTTTTAAATACAGAATAATTTAATGTTACTAATATTACTATTAAACTTCTATACAGCAACAGTTACAGCAGATTTCGTTGCTATGAGGTACAAATCATAATAATAAAACTCTTGTGGGGTGGGCATACTTCGACATAGTTCGACTCCGCACTTCGACTTCGCCCTTCGACACCGCTCAGGACAGGCTCAGTACAAGCTCACTAACCGCTCAGTACAAGTCTTGCCCGCCTATACTGTACCTCATTACACCGGAAAGTGCTGTATGATCGGGAGAAAAAGTCAACACGGTAGACATTTGGTAAAAATGAATATAGGGACAATTCATGAATTGTCTCTACAAGGGTTTCAAACAACGCTTATGTAATGACCGGACAGGTCTATCAACTATTTGCTCTTGTGTACTTTGCGTACTTTGCAAGTATTAAAAAAATTAATTGCCACTTCATAGACAACTAGTATGTATATAAACTTGTATAAAAACCATTTATTAAAACCGTCCATAAGATAGTTGATCAGAATAGCTAAAATTTTTATTCTTAAAGTATTAATTTATCCCAACTTGTGCTATAATGGTTATTACTACATAATAATGTAATCTCATTACAAATATCCTGCCTTAAATATCCTGGTTTATATCTCGATTAGATTCCCCTTACCCGCTTATAAAAGCGGTCAATTCATCAAAATCCCCTTTTTTAGGGGTATTTAAGGGGTTGAAAAAAGCTTACGGTTCAACTAGCAACTTGGGTTAGTAATATTTTACCTGATTACTCAAATCCTTCAATACTGTAAAAATACTTAGCACTCATCCTGACTTTAACAGTAAAAACACCCAAAATACTTTGTTAAACATTTAGGAGAATTTACTTAATGGCTACTATTTCATGGAAAAACCCTACTAATGGTAACTGGAACGTTGCTGCAAACTGGAATCCAGGCACTATACCAGGTTCGGCAGATATAGCTCAAATCACCATCGCTGGAACTTACAATGTTCTCTTAGATATCGACAGAACACTGACTGGTTTAACTCTCGGTACAAATACGGGCATCCAAACCCTCGATCTCACCAATGGTAATACCTTAACATTGAATGGCGCGAGTACCGTTAGCAATAATGGTGTTTTAAATCTGACTTCTGGCACTCTTACTGGCACGGGTGCTTTAACCATTTCTAACAAACTCAACTGGAGTGGAGGCACATTAAGCGGTACGGGTAAAAAGACCGTCAGTGGTACATTAAACCTGAGTGGTGATCAATATTTTCTCGATGGAACAACCCTAGAAACCACAGGAACAACAGTTTGGACTGGTAATGGAGCATTATATGCTGCCAACGCTGCAATGTGGAACAATACCAGCACTGGCACTATTGACCTCCAAGGTGATGCTGATTTTTATCAATGGACTGGTAATCAAACCACCTTCAATAATACTGGTACTCTGATCAAATCCAACGGTACAACTACAGGTGAATCATACATTAGTGGACTCTTCAACAACACAGGTACAGTCCAAGTTAAGGCAGGAACATTAAATCTGAATGGTGGAGGAACTAATACTGGTAGTTTCAGTATTGATGCAGGATCGACATTAAAAATCACTGCTGATTACAACTTCAATGCAGGTAATAGTATTACTGGTGCAGGTAACTTCAACATTGAAAGTGGAACAGTTACAGTTAATGCCGCTTCTACTTGGTCTGCTCCTGTCAATTTAACCAGTGGAACAATCACAGGAACAGGTGCTTTAACAATTTCTAACAAACTCAACTGGAGTGGAGGAGGCACATTAAGCGGTACAGGGAAAAAGACCGTCAGTGGTACATTAAACCTGAGCGGCGGTCACCTACTAGGTGGAACAACCCTAGAAACCACAGGAACAACAATTTGGACTGGTAATGGAACATTATACACTGGCGACGGAGCAATTTGGAACAATACCAGCACTGGCACTATTGACCTACAAGATGATGCTGATTTTTATCAATGGTATGGAAATCTATCCACCTTCAATAATGCCGGAACACTAATTAAATCCAACGGTACAACTACAGGTGAATCTTCCATTAGTGGACTTTTCAACAATACAGGTACAGTCCAAGTTAAGGCTGGGACATTAACTCTGTATTCAGGAGGAACTAATACTGGTAGTTTTAGTATTGATGCAGGATCGACATTAAACATCACTGGTAATGCTGATTACAACTTCAATACAGGCACTAACATTACTGGAGTTGGCAATTTTGTTGTTAGTTATGTTACAGTCAAAATTGTTCCCGCTTTTAACTACTCAGGAGCAGTTTTCGTCAATAATTCGGGAAATCTGGATATTGGCGCTGCCTCTACTTTGTCTGCTCCTGTGAATTTAACAGCAGGAGGAAACCTCACAGGAACAGGTGCTTTAACCATTTCCAACCAACTCAACTGGAGTGAAAGCACATTAAGCGGTACAGGTAAAAAGACCGTCAGTGGTACATTAAACCTGAGCGGTTATCAAACCCTAGATGGAACTACCCTAGAAACATCAGGGACAACAATCTGGACAGGTACTGGCTATTTGAACGGTACTAACAACGCAATTTGGAACAATACCAGCACTGGCACTATTGACCTCCAAAGTGATGCTGATTTTTACTACAACTACAATGGAAATCCAGCTACCTTCAATAATGCAGGAACTTTAACCAAATCCAA
>NZ_JAQMTI010000013.1:0-3242 GCF_028329225.1 Sphaerospermopsis kisseleviana CS-549
CAATATGCGATCACCTTAGCAATTTTTAGGGGAAACCTGAAAAGAAACTTTTAAAAACTGCTGGGTAAAATGCTCATAATAACTATCACTATACAAAATATGACAATAAAAACTGCTAGAAAAATTATAAAATCTCTTTGAGCTACTTTATATACTTGGCTGGTAGGAACATACACAATCTTAGTTCCGATAACTGTATTAAATTCCCAGTTCAAACCTTGATTAGCAAGATATTTACCCTGTTTATAGAGAAGTTGTAATGATTGAGGTACTTTATCTAGAGTCGAATGACAATTCAAGCAACTTTTATCAGTAATTTTGATAGGGCGAGATATATAGAAATATTTATTACCATTTATATTTAAATATCCTTGATCAATGTTCTGCAATCCTGGCTGTCGTTGAGTATCTAAATCTTGTTGTTTAAGTGTGTCAATAATTTTGATTTCTTCAAGTGTAGCTTTATTCTTGAGATTAGTCGGATTAATCATCGCGGACTTATAAATATAATCTCCATAATTATTTTTATAGGCACTAGTAAATATATCAAATACTTGATTTACTGCAAACATTGGAATTGATTCTTGTAAAAATTTTTGTTCTGATTGTGTTTTTAATAAAGGTGTAATATAATCATTATGATATTTGCGAACCGAATCCATCGCTGAAATTAACATATTTGCTTGGGATTTCAGTTGAAACTCCGCAGAATTTAAACAAATATTGCCATAAATTAGACCAATAACAATAATCGCTCCCCCAACAAGAATGATTTTTATAGCTTTATAGGCATTTCTTATTTCGGATTGTGTAGAATTGATTCGCGTTGCAAAGTGTTCCAGTATCATCCTATGGATGAAGATATAGCCACCACCAACCTTTTGTAGAAAAATGCGCTCAGTGGCATAGTCTAGAAAATGAGTTAAATTATTAGGAATCAAACCTTCACCCCAGAGGATAAAACGTAAGCTGAAGTGTTGGATACAGGCTATACCACCTCCAAAAAACAACCCTAACATCAGTCCCCAACTTATTATCGAAATTCTTGATTGCAACCCTTTAGGAAAAAATATAAAAATAATTGGAAACAAAATTAACCAGCTAAGTAATACAATAATTATTGCATTGCGAGCAGATGTCCAAATCCCTTGGTTTGGAATAGTTTTTGTTTCTATTTCTGAGCCTCTCAACCCACAAATCAATCCTATAATCAGTGCAAAGATTAATCCCAAAATTAATCCAAATATTACTATTTTCTCGTAACCGCTTGGCCATTTTGGGGTTTTCCAAGTTAAATAACACCATAATACACCCATTGGAGACAAAATTAAACTCCACCTTAGTCCATAGGTTAATCCATTAAGCAAATCTTTTCGTGTTTTTTTCCAAGGACAGGTCAAAGTTTCAAAAGTTTCTATTTCTGCTTTGTAATTTCCAAAAGTCCACCATAAAACTAAACCCCACATTATTGCATTTATGGTTAAGACATTAAAAATGTTAATTTTATCATTATATAAATCTAGAAAATGAACTAAAAATAATATCAATCCAATAGCCAGTATCCCAATTAAAATAGTTCCAATTCTGTAAAGTCTTTTTTGAACATTAGACTGCAACCAATTAGGCTGTATTTTCTCAATTAGAAAGTAAGATTGAGAAGTCTGAAACATTCTTTGTGCCAACCAACTTAACCAATGTATTACCCGATTTTTTGGGTATTTCTGATTAACTCCCTTTCGTTTAAACATCCGCTCAATATAAGCATTGAATAGATGTTCACGACGCTCTTCTAGTGAACCTGTTTGAAGTATTTCTTCTACCTGTTTACCTTGATAAGCCAGGGTCATAACACTTAGTGTCAAAGGAGATTTACCTATTTCTTGCAGTGTGGTATCATCTTTCAACAAAGATTTAACTGCACTTAGTTGTTGACCAGCAGTATCCAAATATTGATGAACCTGCTCAGGAGTCAAAGAACGGATGTAGATCGCGCCTCGTAATCGCAAACGGTTAGAAAGAACTTCATAATCAGCAATACGACTACAGACCACCATTTCAGTCAGTCCATGCGTTTGTATAAATTGGTTGATAGCTTCAACACAGGCTTCCCGCAGGTCAGTCTTTACCTCGTCTAAACCATCTAGTAACAGTAGTAATTTTTGATTTTTAACCCAGTCTTTAGCAATTTCTTGGGAAACTTGGTATTTACTCCAAAGTTCTTGTAGCAGCCAATCTTCAATGGTTTGCCTTTTACTTCCCCAAGAAGATAAATTAAATACTACTGGAATTAGCTGACTCAAATTTGACTCAGCGCAAGTAATTAAATTCTGTGCTAATTTCAAGAGCGTTATGGTTTTACCTGCTCCTGGTTCTCCTAAAATAAGTAGAGTTCGTCCTTCTCCTATCTGATTAAAGAAATCACTTGCATCGCTTCCCGTAGGCAAAATTTGTCTGGAATCTTCTGGTATTTCCTCAAAACCACTAAATGGGCGCTCTATTACATCTAATCGTTTTTCTAGACCAAGTTCAATCATGGCCTGCGTATGCACTGATTTTTCTAAAACACCTTCGATCCAATATTCTTTAACTTTACTGAGTAAAACTTTCCTGTGTCCATATTCTACCGAAGTTAGGGGTTGTTGTATACCAGATGTTTGTCCATTAAATAACTCAGATACTTGGGAAATGAAATATTGAGAGACAGTACCATTATTTTCTTGAATAAACCCTTGAATATTACTACCATAAATGTTAACAACATTATCATCATTCATGTTATAATCATTCCATAAATTAACTAAAACTTTGATTAATTGTGCCAGTATTCTGCTGTGTCAAACCCTGAACTTTTCCTCCAGAAATTTGAACACTAAATTTTCCCTCTGCTGATTCTTGAGGATTTAATTGCTCCATTAACTTTTGAGCTAATTTAATAATTTCCTCATCTTTATCAGCACCAACTTCAGTTAATTCATCTTCTAAAAGAGCTTTTGTTTTTTCAGGTTTTTGTTCATACTTATCCAGAATAGTCACTGAACCTGATTTACCTTGGTTCTCAAATTTACGTTTAATTAAAGCTTTCAATCCTTCATAAGTATCTTGAACTACACTACCCGCTGTTTTGGCTGTGCCAGCTACTAAGGCTGTGAGAATAAGAGAAATAGAATCCATGAAATCATCTCCTTATTTTTAATAGGTTTTACTAATTGTCTCAACTTTATTGCACAATAAAATACATCTAA
>NZ_JAQMTI010000153.1:0-10315 GCF_028329225.1 Sphaerospermopsis kisseleviana CS-549
AAATAAAACAACAACATCCTGAAAATCCTGTAATCCTGGATATCCTGATTCTGACAAAAAAATCATCAAATCCCCACTTCAAATAAACAACAACATCCTGAAAATCCTGTAATCCTGGATATCCTGATTCAGACAAAAAAATCCTCAAATCCCCACCTCAAATAAACAACCACATCCTGAAAATCCTAAAATCCTGGTTATCCTGATTCTGACAAATTAAACATGATATCTAGGATTAAAAACCTTCCTATATTCCAACTTCACCCCACCAAAATTAATCAACAATCCCACAGGAAAATTATAAGCTACCAAATAATTTTTCGCTTGCGCTAAATGGACATCTTCTAAATTAATTATCGCTTTCAACTCCACCACAACCTGATTTTCAACTATAAAATCCGCTCTGCGTGTTCCTACTTCAATTCCTTCATAATAAATTACTTGTTCTACCTCTCTTCCAAAACCTAAACCTGATTTTTGCAATTCAATTTCCATACATCTTTGATAAATCACTTCCTGAAAACCATTCCCCAAAGTTCGGTGTATTTTCATTGCACACCCATTTATTATATATGTGATTTCATCTAATTTTTTATTATTGGGCGTGTTCATGGATGTACAGGATTGTTATTTGTAGGTTATTGGTGGGATGTTGAAATTTTCATTGTCTGAATCAGGATGTCCAGGATTTTAGGATATACAGGATTGTTATTTATAGATTATTCATGGGATGCTGAAATTTTCATTGTCTGAATCAGGATGTCCAGGATTTTAGGATGTACAGGATTGTTATTTGTAGGTTATTGATGGGATGTTGAAATTTTCATTTTCTGAATCAGGATATCCAGGATTTGAGGATTTACAGGATTGTTATTGATAAATTGTTTGTGAATATTTGAATATTATAAAATACAGTTACACCAACAGTCAACAAATAATTTAACGGATAATTTATTATCTAACATTCTAAAATCTGTACTTATCATAGACAATAAAACAACAACATCCTGAAAATCCTGTAATCCTGGATATCCTGATTCTGACAAAAAAATCCTCAAATCCCAATTTCAAATAAACAACAACATCCTGAAAATTCTGTAATCCTGGACATCCTGATTCTGACAAAAAAATCCTCAAATCCCCACTTCAAATCAACAACAACATCCTGTAAATCCTCAAAATCCCCACCTCAAATAAACAATAACATCCTGTAAATCCTCAAATCCTGGATATCCTGATTCTGACAAAAAATATAAAACGTGCTAAAATATTCACAACTAATCAACTTCATCCAATCTAAAATTATGAACACATTAGAAAAATTAGAATTACTCACAGAAAATTGTAACGACAATACAGAACTAGATAGAATTATTGGACAACTTCTAAACGTAATTTTAACCCGTCATCGCCAAAAATTAGATATCTATAACTCAGACATACAAAAATTTGAACAAAAATATCAACTAAATTGTGAACAATTTGAGGAACAATTTAACTCAGGTCGTTTAGGTGATGAAATGGATTTTTTTGAATGGTTTGGTTTATGTGAACTCCGCAAAGACATTTTAAAAAAAATCCATAAGTTAGAACAAGCTTTATGAAAAATATGAAAAATGCCGATGATTATTTAGCCTGGATAAAATCTATAATTACACTGTGTCCAGAAGTTGTAAATTTTACGATTCTTAGAGAAGAAGCACAAACTGATAAAGGTTTATGGCGTTATCGTGTGATATTAAAAAATGGTAGTTTTTTAGAAATGTTTGAGTTTTTTAAAATAGAATCTGGACAAGTAGAAATAATTAAATATAGTTTTCATTGGCAAACTGAAAATAGAGAACTAATAAAACGTTGGGATAACGCACCCCATCATCCTGAAATTGCAACCTATCCTCATCATGTACATGATGGTGCTGAAGATGTTGTTTCTCCATATTTACCTGTTGATATTGAAGAGATTTTTAAACAAGTGAGATCGCTCATTTTGTAGATTATTGGTGGGATGTTGAAATTGACAAACTCACTAGCATCCTTAAATCCTGGACATCCTGATTCAGACAAAAAAATCCTCAAAATCCCCTATTTACAACCTCTCTAATTCTTCCCTCACAGATAATGGTTGATATCCCAAACTAAACGCTTTTTCACTATCTAAAGAAACATCCTTTGGCCTTGGTGCTGCCATTTTTACATCATCTTGCAAACATGATTTTAATTTATCGCTGGGAAGTTGTATTACTTCAACTAAAATTTTACCAAAATCATAACGGGAAATTCTTTCTTTACCACCTAAATGAATTATCCCGTTAACTTTTTCTAATGCTAATAATAAACCTTTTGTGGCTGTGTTTGCACTTACTGGGGTGCGAAATTCATCTCTAAATAAACTCAGTTCTTTCCCGTCTTTCAATGTTTGTATAAAACCCTGAATAAAACTTTTCGCTGTGGGTGTTTCCTTGCCAAACATTAACGGCATTCTACAAATTGCTGCTGGGGGATATACTTGTAATATTCCTGCTTCTGCTTGCGCTTTTTGTTCACCATAAATATTCACAGGTGACACTGCATCTGTTTCTTTATAGGGAGGTTGTAAACCATCAAAAACTAAGTCGGTAGATGTAAAAGCTAAAGGTAAATTATGATCTGCACAAAGTCCGGCAATGTTACAAGATGCGGTAACATTAATAGTATAAGATGACTGGGGATGCAGTTGACAATAATTTGGTTGAGATTGTGCCGCAGTATGAATTACTGCATCTGGTTTTATCTGATGGAATATTTCTTTTAATTTCTGAAAGTCTGTTAAATCAACTTGCAATATTTTTACATCTGGTATTTCTAAAAAATGGGTAGCATAAGTACCATAAATTTCCCATTTCTCTGTCTTTGCTGCTTGGCAAAGATGCCACCCTAAAAAACCACTTGCACCTGTAATTAGGAGTTTTTTCATTCTCTATTCCACTCCTGACTCCTGACTCCTGTACAGGTGAAGCATTCGGATGATAAATTCTCGATTTTTTCCCAATATTTTTGTCCGAATGCTTCGCCCCTACTTACTCCTAACTTCTTCATTTTAATAATTCCTGAAATTCCTTTTTATCCCTGATTTTATCAAAATCTGTGTCAGTTTGGGCTAATTTTTGGTATTTTTCAGGTTGCATTTGCATAGCTTTTACTAGGTACTCAATTGCTAGGTCTGGTTTATTTTGTAAGGCATAATTACAAGCTTTATTGTAATATGCTTGATGGGAATTTGGGTTGATCCTGATAGCTTCATTGTAAGATGCCAAGCCTTCTTTGTACCTGCGTAATTTTGTTAGTGCAATTCCTCTGTTGATCCAAGCTTCAAATTTATCTGGTTCAATAACTATAGCTTCATCGTAGGATTTTACTGCTTCCTCGTAACGCCGTAAAGCTGATAACGCATTTCCTCGATTATACCAAGCTTCATTTTTATTCGGACGAATGGCGATCGCTTTATCATAGGATTCTAAAGCTTCTTCATACCGATGTAAAGCTATCAGGGCATTACCTCGATTTACCCATGTTTCTACGCTGTCTTTTTTAATTTCAATCGCTTGATTATAGAATGTCAGAGCTTCTTTATAGCGACTGGTATCTAAAAAATTATTGCCTTGAATGAATAATTTTTCCGCTTTTTGACTATCTTGTACTTCTGCTATGAGTTGAGCAACATTGTTTTCTTGTACAACTTGCTTGGTATATTCTGTTGATGATATTGCCAAATCACCACAACCAACAGTCAAAAAACTCATGAATCCACAGGCAATAAAGTATCGCCTTAAAATCATACTGCACCTACGCAACTCATAATTTAATGTTATGCCTTTTGAATGTTTAAAAGTTGTATCCAAGTCCACTAAACTGCTATTAATTATCTTGTATTTGAATGAAAAAGAAATCAAGAATTTGATAAGTTTTGATTAACTCACATAAACTATACCATGTCTAGATATAGTTGATCAATTATTTTATACAATCTATTGGCAATTTATCTATAACTTTGACTGTATATTCAACTCGATCATGTTGGCAAAACTACCAAATATGCGGATTTATTGAATAATTACAAATAAATCTGCCAAATATGCAATCACCCACGATTTGTCGATATATAAATTAAATTGAATTAATCTCATGCAACTTAGCAAAAATTGTTATCCTTTTTTTTGTCAGCATTTCCCTGTTTTAATCCGTTAGCTACAAGGCTGATCATGGATGAACATGGTGTGAGATCATAATAACAACTGAACTACAATCATCAGATTCTCAAGACGATGGAACAACAGCATAAATCAACGGTTATAATCACAGGTGCTTCCTCTGGTGTGGGTTTGTATGCAGCTAAGGCTTTAGCTAAGAGAGGTTGGCACGTTATTATGGCTTGTCGCAACCTGGAAAAAACCGAAGCAGCAGCCCAAACAGTGGGGATTCCCAAAGACAGCTACACCATTATACACATAGATTTAGGCTCTTTAGATAGTGTAAGAAAATTTGTTCAGGATTTTAGAGCTACGGGCAGATCATTAGATGCTTTGGTGTGCAACGCTGCCATCTATATGCCTTTGATTAAAGAGCCTTTATTTAGCCCTGATGGGTATGAGTTAAGTGTGGCTACTAACCATCTTGGCCATTTCCTGCTGTGTAACTTGATGTTGGAGGATCTAAAGAAAGCTTCCACTTCTGAACCCAGACTGGTGATTTTAGGAACAGTTACACACAACCCCAACGAGTTAGGCGGTAAAATTCCCCCACGTCCCGATCTAGGAGATTTAAAAGGTTTTGAGGCTGGTTTTAAAGCTCCCCATACTATGATTGACGGTAAGAAATTTGAACCGGTTAAAGCTTACAAAGATAGTAAAGTTTGTAACGTTTTGACCATGAGAGAATTACACAGACGCCATCATGAGTCAACAGGTATTACTTTTAGTTCCCTATATCCCGGTTGCGTGGCTACAACCGCCCTATTCCGCAACCATTATCCCCTATTCCAGAAACTCTTCCCCGTCTTCCAAAAATATATTACTGGGGGGTTTGTTTCCGAAGAATTAGCTGGTGAAAGAGTAGCCGATGTAGTAGCAGATCCAGCTTACAATCAATCTGGCATTTATTGGAGTTGGGGAAATAGACAGAAAAAAGATGGTAAGTCCTTTGTGCAGAAAGTTTCCAATGAAGCCAGCGATGATGCTAAAGCTGAAAAAATGTGGGACTTCAGCGCCAAGTTGGTAGGACTAGCTTAACAAATTCTTGTTTCCGTTTCCATAAAAAATAAATTTTCAAAGCAAAAGTCAGGAGTTAAAAGTTAGCGAAAGTGATACTTACTCCTGACTTGTTGATAAAGTAGGTTATAAGGGAGAGGTGACAGGTGACAGTAATTAATTTACCAATCTAAAATCTAAAATCTAAAATCTAAAATCTAAAATCTAAAATCTAAAAATGACTCTTGAATCTAATTCTTATCATCCACCACAGTCAGAACCTATTCCAGAACACAATTTAGAACGCGATGATTTTGATATTGCTAGTGAAAATGAACTCACGGCAGAAGGTTTAGCTGCACAACAAGCTTTAGCAGCTATTTCTTCTTTACAATCTCCCCAAAATACCAATGCCCTCAAAAGGGCAATATCTGGTTTTAGAGAACGTTATCACAGTCAGGTTGTTGTTAAACCTAGAGCTTTGATTTTTACTTTATTAGCGATCGCCCTAACTTTTATTGGTATTGCTATTAATAACTCATTCCTGGGTATTTTGGGAACTTTCGCAACTTTGGTTTTATCCATAGCTATGTTATTTCCTTGGTTGCAAGATGTCATCAAAGAATGGTTTTCTCCAGAAGATAGAACATTATTATTAGCCTTTATTGGTTTATTGGTAGGTATTATTGGCTTCTTGAAATTTAGCGGCTTAGGTTATCATCTCTTACGTTGGGGCAAAAAAATTAACTGGGAAGCTTCAGGAACTTTAGCCGAATGGTTTGGTGCTTTAGGACAAATTCTTATAGCTATTATTGCCGTTTATGTAGCTTGGCGACAATATGTAATTTCTAAAGATTTAACTATTCAACAAAACCTGCTTACAGTTCAACAAAATATTATTACTCAACAACAAACGATAGATTCTTATTTTCAAGGAATTTCTGATTTAGTATTAGATGAAGAAGGATTATTAGAAGACTGGCCACAAGAAAGAGCTATAGCAGAAGGACGCACAGCCGCAATTTTTAGTAGTGTAGATGGCAATGGAAAAGCCAAAATTCTTCGCTTTCTTTCCCGTTCCAAACTGTTAACACCATTAAAACGCGATCGCCGTTTAGGTAGAGCCATTCTCGATGGTAGCGGTGGCTACGCCGAAGACAGAATAGAAGGTGTACGGGTAATAGATTTAGGGGTAATGTTAGCCGGTGCAGACCTTTCTTACACTGATTTACGGTGGACTGATTTGAGTGAAGCAAATCTAGTGCGTGCTAACCTCAGCGGTTGTGATTTAGTCAAAGCCAACCTTGCCCGCACGATTTTATATGAAGCTAATTTGAGTAATGCCGATTTAAACAGTGTCCGGTTATTTTATGGTTCATTAGAAAAAGCCTCACCCCGCAGTCGCACCCACCCACCCGACTATGAAACCGGAGAATACACCGGTGCAGTAGTAGAAAATGCCGATTTTAGCAACGTACAAAGAATGTCAGAACCCGTGCGTCGTTATTGCTGTGCTTGGTGCGGTGAAAAAAGCAGAAAAACCATTCCCGGTGGTTGTGAAGGTATTTCCAACAAGTTGGGAAAATAATTGATAATTGACAATTGATAATTGTTTCGTTCAAGGTTTAAAATATCCCCTTTAAAGGGGAAAAAAGAAAAAAATTCCGCTTTTTCAATCTTCGCGCTCCAAGGGATAGGTAATTATTAATTGTCCATGATTGAAGTTTTACTGCTGTTTAAAGATTTCATCCACAGGAATTTTATAACCATTTGCAAACCTATTAGTCATATTTGCAGCACCAACAATAGCCATCAATTCCCCAAACATTGTATCAGTCATACCCTTATTTTTTGCGGCTGCGGTGTGTGAGGCAATGCAATATTCACAGTTATTAGTCACACTCACAGCAATGTAAATTAATTCTCTCATCAGTGGATCAATTTCCCCAGAACCCGCCATAATTTCCTTGAGACTTTCCCAAGTACGGCGTAAAGTTGGAGGATGATTAGCTAAAGCTTTCCAGAAATTGTTGATATATTCAGTTTGTCTGGTAGCGCGGATATCGTCGTAAACTGCGCGTACTTCTGGGTTAGCGTCTTCGTATTCGATTAAGTTAGTCATCATAATTTTTGTGATCAGTTTTGTCAATATTCAGACAATAAAGATAATAAATTGATTCTGATAAAGTAATTGTAATATAAACCAAAGAAAAACAAGTTTTTAACCCAAACCAGGATATCAAAAACATGAACAACAAAATTCGCGCTGTCGTTGTTGATCCTAACGTACCAGGACGTTTAGCATTAAAGGAAGTTGCAGCACCCACACCCGCAACCAACGAAGCCATAATTAAAGTTGCCTCAATTTCACTCAATCGCGGCGAACTCAGACGCGCTTCTACTGCTCAAGCAGGTTGGCGGCCTGGTTGGGATCTCGCCGGTACTGTAGAAACACCCGCCGCAGACGGTTCAGGACTACCACAAGGAGCGCGTGTAGTGGGTTTTCTCCCGTCTGGTGCTTGGGGTGAAATAGTTGCAGTACCTACCCACTCTCTCGCAGAACTACCCCGCTTTGTATCATTCGCTCAAGCTGCCACATTACCCATAGCAGGTTTAACAGCCTATCATATCATGAAAAAAGGCGGTTTTCTCCTCAATCAACCTGTGTTAATTACGGGGGCTTCTGGTGGTGTCGGTAACTTTGCTATTCAATTAGCACGGTTAAGCGGTGCAAAGGTTACAGCCCATCTACGTACTTCTAAGTATGAACCTATCGTCAAAGAAGCAGGAGCGCATCACATTGTCATTGGTGAAGATATATCCCCTGCTCAACAATATGGACCATATCATTTAATAATAGATTCTGTAGGCGGTGATGTTCTCGGTAAAGCGTTAGGTTTCTTAGGTACAAATGGTCAAGCAGTAGTATTTGGAACTACTGCCGGAAGAGAAGTAACTTTTAATGCTGGCAATCTTTATGCCCTTGGTGGTGCGAGTATTTACGGTTTAATAGTCTTCCATGAACTCCAACAAGAATCCGCATCTGTGGGGTTAAAATGGTTAGTGGAATTAGTAGAATCAGGACAATTACGCCCTCATATTGACATAGAAGCCCCTTGGACAGAAATTGCTGATGTAGCTCAAAAACTGGTAGATAGACGTTTTCCAGGCAAAGCTGTTTTACACATTTCCTAACTAATAAAAATACTTAACTCGTTAACTCGTTCCCAGTCTCTGACTGGGAATGCCATCACAGAGGCTTTGCCTCTGCTGCTACATTGCTTAAATCATTTTCATACTTAAATCCAACCACCTTGATTGAGTAATTGGCGCACTACTAGAAATATAATCAACACCAGTTTGTGCTACTGCGCGAATAGTTTCTAAACTTACATTTCCCGATGCTTCAATTTTCACTCGGCTATCCTGTTCACGAATTAACTGCACAGCCTCAGTCATCATTGTTAAAGGCATATTATCCAACATAATAATATCGGCTTGATACTTTAATGCTTCTTGCACCTGTTCTAAACTTTCTGTTTCCACTTCAATAGTGAGAGGATAAGGCATTTGGGAACGAATACGGGTAATAGCTTCTCTAATACCCCCAACTGCCGCAATATGATTATCCTTAATCATCACTGCATCATCTAACCCCATGCGGTGATTAATCGCACCCCCAACAGCAGATGCGTACTTTTCCAAGATTCTCAAACCTGGTGTAGTTTTGCGCGTATCCACAAACATTGCAGGTAAATCTGCTATTTTCTCCACATATATATTAGTTAACGTTGCAATTCCACTTAACCGCATCGCCAAATTTAGCGCCACCCGTTCGCCCATCAACAACGCATCTAATGAACCCTGAATTTCCGCTACCACGTCTCCTGCTTCACACTTTGCACCCTCAGAGTTTACAGCTACAAACCTGACTTGATGATTTAATAACTGAAACACCCTAGCTGCTATCGGTAAACCTGCGATTATTCCTGGTGCTTTTGCTACCCACTTCCCTTGTCTGATAGTTGAATTTTGGGATAAAAGAGATTGAGTAGTGCGATCGCCCCTACCAATATCCTCCATTAACCAACTTTGCAACAATTGATCCAGTACCAAAAACGGTGGTAGTACAGCCACAGAACTCTTCATCTGAATTCTCACCTTTGGAATTTAGTCAAGTATATATGTAATCAACCCTATCAACAATTGTTTCATGTCCTGCGATCGCCCACAGAAATTCCCGACTCAGAAATAAACAAACTCAGCAATATCTTTCATCCTGTCAAACCTACTCATGATTCCCCATCTACTGACCAAACAATCAGCAGCCATAATCAAGATTACATCTAGACTAGCTTTAGTACCAAAGCAAAGTGCGCCCATCTACTGTAGTAGTAAAGCAGGTTTGCATATTGCCTCAAAAGCCCTACGCTGGCAGCTAGAACGTACTCCCATCAAAGTTTTTGAGATTATTGCCCGTTTAGTAGACACACCCATGACCCAAGGACGGGGTAAAGGCAAGATACAGCTAGATACTTTAGTAGAGGAATTTTGGCGTAACTTCAGCCGTGATCATTACGAAATGCTGATTGGTAAATCTAAACTGCTTTATCTACTGCAACAGTTTTTGCCCCAAGTCGCTGAAAAAATCATGCGCCCAGGGTTATAAATCCATCTGGATTCATTCCGAGCCAATAATTTTATTAACTCAAACCCTTACACCACAAGGATTTGAACTGATTAGAAAAAAAATTCAAAAAAACTTGGAAAAAGTAGTTGACATTCCAAGATAGGTTCGCTATATTGAATAAGTGCCTGAGAGAGAGCCGCGAGAGAGCGGGACTCGGAGGGACACCGAACCTTGAAAATATTATAGTTTGAAAGACAGTATACAGCAAGTCCTGCGTCAAGTAAAGAAAATGATACCGGACTGAGGTAGTAAAAGAACAGTCAAAAGAGCTAAACAAACTTAACAAAACGGAGAGTTTGATCCTGGCTCAGGATGAACGCTGGCGGTATGCTTAACACATGCAAGTCGAACGGACTCTTAGGAGTTAGTGGCGGACGGGTGAGTAACGCGTGAGAATTTGGCT
>NZ_JAQMTI010000154.1:0-11095 GCF_028329225.1 Sphaerospermopsis kisseleviana CS-549
AATATCTAATATCTAATATCTAATATCTAATATCTAATATCTAATATCTAATATCTAATATCTAATATCTAATATCTAATATCTAATATCTAATATCTAATATCTAATATCTAATATCTAATATCTAAAATGACACCGATTGAATTATTAATTTTAGCATTTGCAGGAATTATAGCTGGGATTTTGGCAGGTTTTTTGGGAATTGGTGGAGGTACAGTTTTAGTACCTTTATTAATTAGCTTAGGAAACGAATCTATCCAAGCAGTAGCTACCAGTAGTTTATCAATTGTCATTACCGCATCTGCTGGAAGTATTCAGAATTGGCGCATGGGTTATCTGGATATCAACAATGTTTTAAGTATGGCTTTACCAGCCTTAATAACTGCTCAAATCGGTGTTTTCTTAGCTAATTTATTTCCTGAATATTTGTTATTATTTACCTTTGGATTATTATTAATTTCCAATATTTATTTAGTTGATCTGAGAAAAAAAATAGTTGCTAGAAAAAAAATACAAGAAGAAGGAAACCAAGATCAGGAATTTGTAGAAGAAAATAACGAAACTAATACTAATGTTCATAAAATTCAAGAGTTTTGGCATAGAATTATCACAGGTGGTACTGGCGGTTTATTAGCAGGTTTATTTGGAGTTGGTGGGGGGATAATTATGGTCCCTTTGCAAATTGTCTTACTCAATGAAAATATTAAAAAAGCTATTCAAACGAGTTTAGGAGTCATAGTTATTACCGCTATTTCTGCAACTGCTGGCCATGCTTATTCAGGTAATGTTTTGTGGTTAACTGGCGCAATTTTAGGATTTGGTGGTTTATTAGGAGTACAATTTAGTACCCGGTTTTTACCAAAATTACCAGATAAAGTAGTGAGTTTAGCTTTTAGAAGTTTGTTGGCTATTTTATCTATTTATATATTTTGGAAAGCTTGGCAAAGTTATTAAGTTTGATGTAAGCATTAATCCGTCAGCTATCAGCCTTCAAAGCTAAAATACACACAATGAACACAAATGCACAGAGTGTAAACCTGAAAAGCTTTTAGCACTGTCACCTGTCACTTATTATACTTAAAACTACCAAAATTTCAGGAACAGAGAAAAATGTTACCCATTGCTACTACACTAATTATCGAATATGAAGAATAATTAAGAGAAAATAGTGTTAGCAAAAATATGATGATTTTGGCTCAAAGTTTAACAATTGATTGGGTTTTAGTAAATAACTGCGTCAAGTTCGCTCTTTGGGGTGTTTTCTCCCTCTTACTTGCGGAAATAATTAGAGATAGTTATCATGCTTTGTGTCATCAAGTTACTTGGCTGGCAAAATGGCATAATAAACATCATGCAGCTTACCGTCGAGATTTAACATTAGTTTCTCAACAAGCTTACTTAGATTCCCAGTTGTATCACGACATAGTTGAGTCAATTATACTGCTAGTTTTATTAATCACAGTTGCTTTAGTTTTCAGACAATGGGGTTTATGGTTAGGTGTTGCTTATGGTGGAACTTTTTTATATGGTGCATCTTTGCGATATTTCCAAGGTACAATAGACACAGATTACAATCATTTACCAGGACCGTTAGCAGCAACTCCTTCTGTGTGGTTTGTGAATAGAACATATCATTGGCGACATCATTTTGATGATGTAAATGCTTATTATAGTGGTGTATTTTCTCTGGTGGATAAAATATTAGGAACAGGACTTTCTTTAAAAGGTAAAACCGTTGCTTTAACTGGTGCTTCTGGTGCTTTAGGAAAAGCATTAACCGCAGAATTAATCAAGCATAAAGCCAAAGTTATTGCTTTAACAACTAACCCAGATAAAATAGAGGAACAAACTGGTTTAAAAGTGATGTTTTGGGAATTGGGAAATGAAGAAGAATTAAAAGCCAACTTGCAAAAAGTTGATATTTTAATTATCAATCATGGAGTGAATGTTTATGGCGATCGCACATCTACAGCAATTCACAATTCTTATCAAGTTAACACTTTTTCCGCTTTGCGGTTAATAGATATATTTTCTGCAACTGTCACCGGACCTGATGCTAAAGCGACTAAAGAAATTTGGGTTAATACATCAGAAGCAGAAGTTTCACCAGCTTTAAGTCCTTTATATGAAATCAGCAAAAGGGCGTTAGGTGATATCATTACCCTCAAACGTTTAGATGGAGTTTGTGTAATTAGAAAATTGATTTTAGGACCATTCAAAAGTCAACTTAATCCATTCGGTGTGATGTCAGCAAATCAAGTTGCTAAGGGAATTTTGTTTTTAGCAAAACGGGATTTTAGAAATATTATTGTCACAGTCAACCCACTAACTTATTTACTATTCCCCATCAAAGAATTTAGTACATGGTTGTACTATCGTGTTTTTAGTCAGAAGTAATAAGTAGGGTTTGCTGAAAAAGTCTTTTCGTGGAGACAGGGAACAAGGAACAGGGAACAGTTTTTTCTCGTTCCCAGTCTCTGACTGGGAATGCAATTATAGAGTCTCCGAATCTAAATTTTACTACAAAAGGGACAGTCTTTAATCATTCATTCCCATCAAAATATTTCAATACAAGATCCCCTAATTCTTTTTTCATTTTGGTTATAAACGATGAATTAGTTTAATAAGTCGAGTATCTGAGTTTTATTAATTCCGATTCAATTACAATTCTTATAATTGAAATTGGCTAAGTAACCAAGCACAAACTTCAGATTGACTGCTTTCACGACTACGACGTAAAGCTGTTTCTAAAACTGCAATTTTTAACCCAGGTAAAACCCGTGATTCTTGAATACGTTTACTACCATTATCTGCTATGGCATAAGCGATAATTTGGGCGTTTTGTACATCTATTACCCAATATTCAGCAACACCTAATTCTTCGTAAAGACTGCGCTTTGTTCCTAAGTCATCTAATAAAGATGTTTTAGCAATTTCAATGACTAAATCTGGTGCTGGGTAGTGATCTAAATTAACAATTCCTGTACCTGTGGCGATAGTTTGGGCGCGTTCTTGGAGATAATAAGCTACATCAGGTTGACAGTCTTGAATACCTTGTTTACGAAAAGTTGTGGTATCTAAACCTGTAGCTAAAATTCCTTTAATAGTGGCAAATAAAGTGACAGCAAAAATAATTATTACATGATCTTTTCCATTATCAAAACTAACTGGTGGCATTTCTAGCCTCATGTATCCTTTATAATAGTAACTTTTTCCCGGTTTATTAAGTAAGTTGGTGGTTATTTGTTCATACTCATTCCAAGAAGTATAAACCCATGTATCTGTAGGTATTTGAGTTTGTAAATTACTCATTTTCTCAGTCTCCTGAGTACATAAATATTTGTAATATCCCTAACTTTTTAGATGTATTAATCATTTCTAGGACTTACGCAAGGTGTGACTCAAAGCCTTATTCTTGCGTAGGGGTAATTCATGAATTACCCCTACTTTCGTTCCCTTTTGCGTAAGTCCTGATTTCTAGAAACGATGAAAATAGAAGTCGGGGATCTGAATAAAATGTTGGGTTTCCTTGCGTCAACCCAACCGATCGCTTGACATTCAAGACAGTCGCTACTAATTAGAATTTACCTGCAAATACTCTTTCTGCTGGTCCTGTCATATATATTTTATTGTCTACTTCGGACCATTCAATTTCTAACTCTCCTCCTGGTAATTCTATGGTAGCAGCCCGATCGCATTTATCATTTAATACTCCTGCAACCAAAGACGCACAAGCACCAGTACCACAAGCTAAGGTAATTCCCGCGCCTCTTTCCCATACCCGCATTTTTAAATAATTACGGTTGACAATTTCAATAAATTCTGTGTTTGTTCTTTGGGGGAAAACGGAATGATGTTCAAATTTAGGACCAATGCTTTCTAAGGGAATAGCTGCTACATCATTTACAAAGGTTATACAGTGAGGGTTTCCCATACTCACACAGGTAACATTCCAAGTATGATCCGCAACTTCTAAAGGTACATTAATTACTTTACTGTCCGTAGGTGCAAGGGTGGTAGGAATTTCCTGTGCTAATAATCGGGGTTGACCCATGTCTACTTTAACTTGTCCATCATCTGTAAGTTGAGGTGTAATTGTACCAGCTAAAGTATGAATGGTGTAGAAGTCTTTGGTGCGGGATACACCTTCCAACTCAGTCAGGAAAACCGCTAAACAGCGAATACCATTACCGCACATTTCCGGTTCTGAACCATCAGAGTTAAAAATTCTCATGGTGTAATCAGTGCCATTTTGCCCAGGAAGTGCGAAAATAACACCATCAGCACCGATACCAAAATGGCGATCGCATAATTTGACAGCTTTTTCTGGTGTAATGACCGGTGTTAACGAGGAACGATTATCAATCAAAATGAAATCATTACCTAAACCATGATACTTAGTAAATTCTATTGCCATTTTCCCCTAGATGAATTATCAAAGATAAGTTACTACTAATTTAAACATTTAAAATTGGTAACGGGTAATGGGTAATTGGTAATTGGTAATTGGTAATTGGTAATTGGTAATTGGTAATTGGTAATTGGTAATTGGTAATTGGTAATGGGTAATTGGTAATTGGTAATGGGTAAGAATAAACTTTTGCCTCTTGCCTCTTGCCTTTTGCCTTCTTACTGTCACCTGTCACCTAATTACTCTTCCCCTGCTTCCAGGATGCGTTGAAATAGATAACCAGTACCTCTAGCAGTAAGTATCAGTTCTGGGTTGCTGGGGTCATCTTCTAATTTTGCCCGTAACCGGGAAATATGTACATCTACTACGCGAGTATCTACATGGCGTTCTGGTGTGTAACCCCAAACTTCTTGTAAAATTTCAGAACGAGAAAAAGCCTCTCCAGAACGACTAACTAATAGTTCTAATAAGCTAAATTCCATGCCGGTTAAGCGGATGCGTTCATCCCCTTTGTAAACTTGGCGTTTATTGGTATCTATCCTGATGTTTCCAACATGAATCACTCCAGAACTGGGAATACCACTAGCACCAGTTTTATCTACTCTGCGTAAAACTGAGCGAATACGCGCTTCTAGTTCTTTGGGAGAAAATGGCTTAACTACGTAGTCATCAGCGCCTAATTCTAGTCCGGTGATCCGATCAGCTACATCACCCAAGGCTGTTAACATGATGATGGGAACATCGGATTCTTTGCGTAGTTCTTGACAAACACCGTAACCATCTAGCTTTGGCATCATCACATCCAAAACTACCAGGTCTGGTTCGGATTTGTGAAAAGTTTCTAAGGCTTCTTCTCCATCACCTGCTGTCACTACATCATAGCCAATCATGGAAAGGCGTGTTTCCAAAATCCGCCTAATGCTTGCTTCGTCGTCTACTACCAGGATTTTTTCTTTATGACTTTCCAAGTTTCTTCACGCTCCCTAACTAAATTTTTAACATTATGAATTTTATTACCATAATATTAAGATATCATTGCATCAGTTAATCTGAAAAAGCTGTAACTACTACTATTATTTAACTTGAGTTTTTTCTAAAACTTAAACAAAAATTAAGATTCTTAAATAAAAATTACCCATGGCAAAGCCCAAAACTATTTTTATATGTAGCAAATGCGGAGCCGAGTTCTCCCAGTGGTTCGGCAAGTGTGCAAATTGTGACACTTATGATTCTTTAGTGGAAGAGAATGCTACACCTTTTGGAGTAGATATACCCAGTCGGGGGGGAGTAGGGAACTGGCACGCTGCACCAGGGGGAATTAAACCCAGCAGCAGTAAACCCGCTAAACCAAGGGCTTCTCTGACTTTCGATCAAATTAGCGATCGCCAAATTGCTCGGTGGGAATCCGGTTATGGCGAGTTAGATCGGGTACTTGGTGGCGGTGTTGTCCCTGGTTCGATGGTTCTCATCGGTGGTGATCCCGGTATTGGTAAATCTACTCTCTTACTGCAAGTTTCTAACGAATTATCCCAAAGATACCGTATTCTCTACGTTACTGGTGAGGAATCAGGACAACAGGTAAAATTACGCGCTTCTCGTTTGGGAATGTCTAAACCGATCAATGTTGTCACTGAAGAAAATTCGGAGAACGAAGAAGAAGTTACAGATACCGATAAAGTATGTAAAAATACAGAAGAAATTATAGAACATCATACCATTGGTTCTGATTTATATGTCTTACCAGAAACGGATTTAGAGGAAATTTTGCGGGAAATTGATTCTCTCAAACCTAATCTGGCGGTGATTGATAGTATACAAACTGTGTTCTTCCCAGCTTTGACATCTGCACCCGGTTCAGTAGCGCAGGTGCGGGAATGTACCGCCGCTTTAATGAAGGTGGCAAAACATGAAGATATTACAATGTTAATTGTTGGTCACGTTACTAAAGAAGGAACTATCGCAGGACCGAGGGTTTTAGAACATTTAGTAGATACGGTTTTGTATTTTGAAGGCGATCGCTTTGCTTCCCACAGATTATTAAGAACTGTTAAAAATCGTTTCGGAGCTACCCATGAAATTGGTATATTTGAAATGGTGTCTAATGGATTAAGGGAAGTACCCAATCCTTCAGAACTGTTTCTGGGAAACCGCGACGACCCCGCACCCGGTACAGCTATTGTAGTGGCTTGTGAAGGAACAAGACCGATAGTTGTAGAATTGCAAGCTTTAGTTAGTCCTACCAGCTACCCTTCACCCCGACGCGCTGGCACGGGGATAGATTATAACCGCTTAGTGCAAATTTTAGCAGTATTAGAAAAGCGGGTGGGGATACCCATGTCAAAATTAGATTCCTACGTTGCATCTGCGGGGGGTTTGAATGTAGAAGAACCTGCGGTAGACTTAGGGATTGCGATCGCCATTGTTGCCAGTTTTCGAGATAGAATAGTTGATCCCGAAACAGTATTAATAGGGGAAGTAGGTTTAGGGGGACAAGTGCGATCGGTTTCCCAAATGGAACTGAGGTTAAAAGAAGCAGCAAAACTGGGATTTAAACGAGCGATAATACCCAAAGGTCAAAAGTTTCCTGATTTAAACATAGAAATTTTACAAGTTTCTAAAGTCATAGATGCCATAATTGCTGCTATTCCTCATCAATCTTTGGAAGATATTGATTTAGAAACAGATGAAAAAGATGAGGATGAATAACAAATATCCGCGTTCATCTGCGTTTGATGTTTATTCAACGAACCACTCCAGACACAGAGTTTTGATCCCCGCTAAAAATTTTAATTTTTTCCTGTTTTAAGGGAGATCAGATTTTTTAACTATCAATCAATAACTAATTTTAAAACTTGATCCCATTCTGGCATTTTTAACCCAAAAGTATCAGAAAATTTTTGATTATCTAACAAAGAAAAAGCTGGTCTAGATGCAGGTGTAGGATATTCTGGAGTAGTAATAGGAATTAACCGTTTTAATTTACGTTCATTATTGGGAAAATCATCATTAAAAATCGCCTTCGCAAAACCATACCAGCTAGTTTTTCCACTAGGAGATAAATTATATATTCCTCCTTTATTAGCCAAAAAATCAGTTAGGTTATTTTGACCTTGAGTAATAACTTGTGCTGTGATTTCTGCAATCATTCTACTCCAAGTCGGTGCGCCAATTTGATCATCAACTACTTTAATTTCTTCTCTTTCTTTTGCTAATTTTTGCATCGTTAATAAGAAGTTTTTGCCACGCAAACCATAAACCCAGCTAGTACGGAAAATAATATGATTAACACCGACTGATGTAATTGCTTCCTCACCAGCTAACTTAGTTTTACCATAGACATTTTGGGGATTTTTGAGTTCATCTTCTTGATAAGGAAGACTGTTATTACCATCAAAAACATAATCAGTAGAATAGTGAATTATAGCTGATCCCAAACGTTTAGCTTCTTCAGCTATAATACCAGGTGCAACACCATTAATTGACATTGCTAAATCGGGTTCTGATTCTGCTTTATCCACCGCAGTATAAGCAGCAGGATTGACAATTAAATCTGGTTTTATATCCCTAATTGTAGCACTAATTGTATCTGGTTGTGCTAAATCTAATTGATTTCTTCCCACAGAAATAACATCACCCATAGTCATTAAAGTACGTTGTAATTCCCAACCCACCTGGCCAGAAACACCAGTTAATAGAATTTTCATTGATAAACCTCCGCTTCTGAAAATAACTTACCTACTTTATCCTTAGTAGAAATAATTGGTTCATCTTCAATCGGCCAAGCAATAGCTAAATCAGGATCATTCCATAAAATAGTGCGGTCATATTCTGGTGCATAATAATCAGTGGTTTTATACAAAAATTCCGCATATTCAGAAAGCACCAAAAAACCATGAGCAAAACCCGGTGGTATCCACAATTGATGTTTATTTTCTGCTGATAAATGCACACCTACCCATTGACTAAAAGTAGGAGAACTTTTTCGCAAATCAACAGCAACATCAAAAACTTCACCAACTACAACTCTGACTAATTTTCCTTGTGGTTGTTGAATTTGATAATGCAACCCGCGTAACACATTTTTCACTGAACGCGAATGATTATCTTGAACAAAATGAGGTAATATTCCGGTTTTGTCTAAAAAAACTCTTTCATTAAAACTTTCATAAAAAAACCCCCTTTCATCTCCAAAAACTTTAGGTTCAATTAATAGCACATCAGGAATTTCTATATTTATAATCTTCATCAAATTCTCCTTTGCTCTAGGTTTAATTATAGATCACCGACTTCTTTTATTGATTGTGTACAAAAATTATAAATTGATCTTAGAAGTCGAGGACATAATTTTTTTATATCATTTCTCAATTAAAAGTAATTTCATCTTCTAAAATTCGTCTTAAATAAAGACCATAACTACTTTTACCCATAGACTCAACCAAATAACTAAGTTGTTGAGTATCAATATATCCTTGATAATAGGCAATTTCTTCAATACAAGCTATTTTCAATCCCTGTCTTTGTTCTAAAGTTTGGATAAAATTACTAGCTTGATGTAAAGATTCATGTGTACCCGTATCTAACCAAGCATATCCTCTTCCTAAAATTTCTACCTTTAATTGATCTTGCTTTAAATAAGCTAAATTCACATCAGTAATTTCTAGTTCACCCCGTGCAGAAGGTTTCAAACTAGCAGCTATTTCTGTAACTTGGGAATCATAAAAATAAATTCCCGGTACTGCATATTTTGATTTAGGACTTTTTGGTTTTTCTTCAATACTAATTGCTTTACCTGTACTATCAAATTCAATCACACCATAACTTTCAGGGTGAGTGACTTTATAACCAAAAACTAAACCTCCATTTTGCAATTGAGCAGCACGGGTTAAAACTTCTGTGAAACCATGACCATAAAAAATATTATCTCCTAAAATTAAACATACTGAATCATTTTTGATAAAATCTTTTCCCAAAATAAAAGCTTGTGCTAAACCTTCTGGTTTTGGTTGTTCTACATAACTAAACTTTAAACCCCATTGACTACCATCTTTTAGCAATCTTTGAAAAAGAGGTAAATCTGTGGGTGTGGAAATAATCAAAATTTCTCTAATTCCCGCTAACATCAACACTGATAAAGGATAGTAAATCATCGGTTTGTCATAAACAGACATTAATTGTTTACTCACAACTTGTGTTAATGGATAAAGTCTTGTACCCGAACCACCTGCGAGAATAATACCCTTCATTTTACCATCCTTATACAGCGAATTAATTATTACTAAATAAATCCTAAATAAATCCTAAATAAATCCAGGACTTACGCAAAATAAAACGGAAGTGGGGGGAATTCATGAATTACCCCTACTCCTTTAACGACTTTCGTAATTTTTCTGAATCCAGTTTTTATATTCTCCTGTAAAAATAGATTCTACCCAAGCAGAATTATCAAGATACCATTGCACAGTTTTTAACAAACCACTATCAAAATTTTCCTTGGGTTGCCATCCTAATTCTTTGGTGATTTTACTACAATCAATAGCATAGCGGCGATCATGTCCAGGACGATCTTTAATAAAGGTAATTAAAGATGAATATTGAAAATTCTCTTTGGGTGCTAACGTATCCAAAATTTCACAAATTTTATTCACAACTACTAAGTTAGTTTGTTCATTCAATCCCCCAACATTATAACTTTCGCCAATTTTACCTTCCTTTAAAACCAGATAAATAGCATCACAATGATCACTTACATATAACCAATCCCTAATATTTTGACCGTCACCATAGATAGGTAATGGTTTACCATTTACAGCATTGAGAATCATTAGAGGAATCAGTTTTTCAGGAAACTGTAACGGTCCATAATTATTAGAACAATTAGTAGTTAAAGTAGGTAAATTATAGGTGTGATAGTAGGATCTAACTAAATGATCTGCACTAGCTTTAGAAGCTGCATAAGGGCTATTTGGTGCATAAGGTGTATCTTCTCTAAAAGCTGGATCTTCTGGATTTAAAGAACCATAAACTTCATCGGTAGATATATGCAAAAATCGGAATTTTTCTTGTTTTTCTGATTTGAGTTTTTGCCAATAAACTTTACTTGCTTCTAATAAATGAAACGTTCCTAATACATTAGTTTGGATAAAGTTAATGGGAGTGAGAATTGAACGATCTACATGAGTTTCTGCCGCAAAGTTAATTACTGCATCTGGTTGATATTTTTCTAACAAATAACTGACTAATTCAAAATTACCAATATCTCCTTGAATAAAAGCATAATTGGGATCATCTTGTAATTCAGCTAAATTTTGTAGATTACTAGCATAAGTAAGTTTATCTAAATTAATGATATTAGCCCACTGATTTTTTCTAGATTGGAGAACAAAGTTAGCCCCTATAAATCCTGCACCACCTGTAACTAATAAAGTTGGCAGATCATTTTTTGGTACGTTTGACATATAAACAGATTTTTCCTATGTGTTATTGTTTGATTTTTAGTGGAAATGTGGTAATTTCAATTGTTGGAATGTCACGGCTAATCATCGGATTACAGCTATTTTCAGGTAAATAAACCACATTTTGATTTAGGTTTCGCGTCAACAATGTAGGGGCGTTCGCGAAGCGTGCTGGAAGCATCAGCATTCGGACAATTAATTATCGGTTTTTACCTAAGACTATCATCCGAAT
>NZ_JAQMTI010000155.1:0-22672 GCF_028329225.1 Sphaerospermopsis kisseleviana CS-549
CCAGTCCCCAGTCACCAGTCCCCAGTCACCAGTCCCCAGTCCCCAGTCCCCAGTCACCAATCACCAATCACCTATTTACCGACCTTTTCGCCAAAACAGCAACCACATTTACCAATTGATCCGGTTCAACGGGTTTATTAATATGCAATTCAAAACCTGCGGCTAAAGACTCTGCCTGTTCTGCTTCTCCCGTATAACCAGTCAGTGCAGCAGCAGGAATTTTCCCTCCCTGTTCGGCACTCAAAGCCCTAATTTGACGTATCAGTGCATAACCATCTTCTTCTGGTAAACCAATATCAGAGAGGATGACATCATACCCACCGGGATTAGTCTTGAGTATTGATAATGCCTCTTGTGCAGATGTAGCCTCTGTTACTTGAACATCGTAATCTTCCAGCACGATTTTAAATAATTGACGCAGGTCTGGTTCATCATCAACTATCAGCACCCGCACACCCGCTAAAGATGGGTAGGAAACAGGTACATCAGGTGCAGCGGGGGGGGTTGGTTCTGGAGTAACTGCTATATCACTCTCTTCCTGGTTAGTTTGCAGAGGTAGCTTGACGGTAAAAGTAGCACCTTGATCCTTACCTGGACTAGCGGCTTCCACAGTACCACCGTGGAGTTCTACCAAATGGCGCACTATTGCTAGTCCCAGTCCTAAGCCAGCATTTGATTTGCGTGTAGTGCTATCAGCTTGACGAAATCGGTCAAACACATAAGGGAGAAAATCAGCACTGATACCTAAACCAGTATCTTTAACTTGAATTTCCGCTTGATTATCAGTGTAATTGAGCGTAATATCAATGATTCCACTATCAGGGGTAAATTTAATGGAATTAGAAAGTAAATTCCAGATGATCTGCTGTAAGCGAGTCGGATCTCCGATCAAGGTTCTGGGTGTAGGATCTAGTTGCGATTGAATTTGAATGTTTTTCTCTTCTGCGGAAAAACGTACAACTTCTATAGCTGCGGAAATGACAGGTACAAGTTGAACAGGCTGATTATTGAGATGCAGTCTACCGGAACTAATGCGAGAAATATCTAATAAATCGCCAATTAGCAGGTTTTGAGCGTGGGCAGCGCGTTCAATAGCTTCTAATGCCTGATCTGTTTTCGTTTCATCAAGCTGATGTTTCCGTAGTAACTGCGTCCACCCCAACAGAGAATTAAGGGGATTTCGTAATTCATGGGAGAGAATGGATAAAAAATCATCCTTAGCTCGGTTAGCTGCTTCTGCTGCTGTTCTCGCTGACTGTTCTTGTTCTAAGAGTTGAATCCGTTCTGCTTCTAAATGTTTCTGTTGGGTAATATCTTCAATTGCCAGGAGAATTAAAGGAGTATTATCTATTTGCGGCATTTTTCGAGCATTGAGGCGCATGATTTTGTGTCCAATTTGCTCAAAATTATGCTTAACTTCCACATTTTCAAAATGGGTCTGTCCGGGGAGAATATGTTCTAAGAGCGATCGCAACTGGGGAATATTCCACTGGCCATTACCAATTTCATAAATCAGGCGATTTTCTGTTTCTTCTCGCACTACCTGGAATGTGTCATAGAAAAATTGATTGCTACTAACTACCCGTAAATTCATATCCAGCACCACTAAAGATTGGCGCACTGTATCTACTATTGCTTCTGCATAATCACGGGATGCTCTCAACTGTTCCGCAGTCCGTTTGATGGCATCAATATCCACCAAAATTACTACAGCACCATCAATTTTATTATCTATTGTCCGATAGGGTCTAATCCGTAAATCATACCAACGACCATCTTGATCCTGCACTTCCAAACTTTTCAAATTCAGGGTACTAATTACCTCTAAAATTTGTGCTTCTAAATCAGAAATATTTAATTTATGTTTAATATCACTTAATGGTCGTCCCACATCTGAAGGAATTAAGTTAAATACTGCTCCGGCTGCGGGAGTAAAGCGGCGAATCTGTAAATCACCTCCTAACATGAGAATGGCAATCTGAATACTACTGAGCAGATTTTGTAAATCATTACTCACCTGATTTGATTCAATATTGCGCCGTTGCAATTCATCATTAATAGTATTCAATTCTTCATTAGTCGCCTGAATTTCTTCCTTAGCTGTTTCTAATTCTTCATTGGTACTTTGCAACTCTTCATTACTAGAGAGAATTTCCTCATTAGCTGCTCGCAAATCTTGATTACTGGCTTGTTGTTCCTCAATAATTGATTGCAAATAATCTTTAGTAGATTTTAATTCCTGTTGCAGAATAAAAATTTCTTGCTCATAACTATTTGCTTGCTGCGGCTCAGATTGAATATTACTACTTATTGGCGATATAGAGCTAACTGGAGTGGGTGTATCCTCAAATAAAATTAAAAAGAATTCTTCGTCTGATCCAGCAGATTGAAAGGGAACAACATTAATTTTCACCAGCCTAAGTTGATTTTCTGCCTTAACTTGTATCCCTTCCTGTGTAACTGGCATTTTTTGTTTTTTAGCCTGATGAATACTGCTACGTAAATCTAGCCGCAATTCTTCTCTGGCCATTTTTAGTAAATTAAAACTGGGTTTACCCGGTGCTGGTTGTAAATAGGGACTCGTCTGTCCTCGAAATTGCAAAATATCAAAATTATCGTTGATAATTACACCCACCGGTGAGAATTGATTTAACACAATTCTATCTGCTTCTTTTTGGATTTCCACATCATTTCCAAAACCTTCATTTTCTATCATTTGTAATTTAGCGGTTTCTACTGGATAGTTACGAGCCATTAAATCAATAGCTAATCGGGTAGCTGCAATTTTGCGAGCATAAATCTTGTACTTTTTATCTACCACAGTAAACAAATCCGTAAATTCGCCCACTGTTTCCGAAGTTCCTAACATCAAAAAACCTGTAGGTTTAAGACCATAATGAAAAATTGGCACAACTTTTTTCTGTACAGCAGCACCCAAATAAATCAGCACATTCCGACAAGTGATTAAATCCAGTCGGGAAAATGGCGGATCATTAATTAAGTTTTGTCTAGCAAAAACACACAGTTCTCTCACTGCTTTATTAATTTGATAGCCACCTTCTACCTGTACAAAAAAACGTTGTAATCTTTCTGGAGAAATATTCCCTACCTGGTTAGGTTTATAAATGCCGGCTCTGGCTTTTTCTATGGCTACTTCATTAATATCGGTCGCAAAAATTTGAATAGGGATATTAATTCCCTTGTTTGTTAAAAATTCCATTAAGCAAATAGCAATAGAATAGGCTTCTTCACCTGTTGAACATCCAGCTACCCAAATCCTAATGGGATCATCGGTTTTGCGCTTGTTAATAATAGTGGGAAATATTGTAGTTTTTAAAGCTTCAAAAGCTTCTGCATCCCGAAAAAAACAGGTAACAGTAATTAAAACATCGTAATATAAGGCGGTAATTTCTGCCGGTTTATCCTGAAGATAATGCAGGTAATCTTCTAAATTATCCAGTCTATATAACATCATCCGGCGCTGAATCCGTCGCTTTAGGGTATTCTGCTTGTAATAGGAAAAGTCAACACCTGTCGCTGTCCTTAAAATCTGGAAAATCTTTAACAGTCCATCTTTTTCTTCTGGGACAACTTCAGTCTGTGTCACTGCTGTTGAGTGCTTGATATAGGGATGACTGCTAAGGTTGGCCAGTTTCTCAGCAATTTGTTGAGGAGTAAGGATAAAGTCTACATAACCTGAAGCTACCGCCGTATTCGGCATAGTGCTAACTTTTGCTGATTCCTCACACTGAGCAAAAGTAATACCACCTTCTGCCTTGATTCTTTCTAACCCCCTTGTTCCATCTCCATCACCCCCTGACAAGATAACTCCAATGGCTTTGTTTTTTAAATCTTCTGCTAGGGAAAAAAAGAAACTATCCACTGTCATTGGTTGTTGATATGTTTTTTCACGGGGTTGAAGTTTTAACACCCCTTGATTAATGGTCATTGTCGCACCAGGGGGAATCACATAAATATGATTCGGTTCTACAGTCATTCCCTCTTGTACTTCAGTTACAGGTATTTGAGTTGTGCGGGACAGAATTTCTGTTAACATACTTTTTTGTTGGGGGTTCAAATGCTGAACTAGCACAAATCCCATACCCGTATCTGTGGGTAAATGACTCAATAATTGTGTAAATGCTTCTAATCCCCCCGCAGAAGCTCCAATACCGACAATTGGGAATAAATTGTTTTGTTTATCTTCCTCTTTTGGGTATTCTGTAGAGTTAGATTCTTTAGCTTGAGATTTTTTGATAGATCGCTTAGAAGTCATCTGATGTACTCAATTAAAATCGGGGTTATAGTGTTTGTTTTTATGTTTGTTTTTAGCTTTTTTTAAGGGAAATTTAGTCAAACTCTTGATTCATTTCTATTTTCTTTGAAAATGTGCCAATATTACATATATTTCTATTATAGGCTTTTAGTGAGAAATTCTATAATTTCTCGACGTTGACAAGATAATCAGCAATAGGGAATAACCCATAGGGAATAATAAATATACAAAAATAATTCCTAGCAAAATAACAGCAAATAATATAGATTTTGGCTGATAAGCTGTTACACAGCTAAATTGTATAATCCTAATATTCTGAACTCTTATTTAACAGGCAAGATGCCTGTTCCACTTATACAAATTAAATGCACAACAGCTTATTTAACTAACTTTAATCTAAAAATACACTTTTTCCCCAATCCCCAATCCCCAGTCCCTATTCTTTAGCTAGTTTAGCTTTTGCCTGTTGCCAGAGTGCATCCAATTCTGCTAAACTATAATCTGTTAAAGGACGATCTATGACATCTTCCATTTTTTGCAATCTTTGAATAAATCGTAAACTTGTACCTTGTAAACCTGCACTCGGATCAAGTTTATGCCATCTGGCTAATTGAATAATTGCAAATAATAAATCACCTAATTCTGATTCTTGTCTTTCCGGGGTTTCCTCAGCTAATGCTTGTTGAAATTCCCCTAATTCTTCGTGAAATTTATCCCAAACTTCCTCGATATTGTTCCACTCAAACCCTACAGCAGCAGCTTTTTTGGAAATTTTCATGGCTGCATTTAATGGGGGAAGACTGCGACGATAACGATCTAATTTATCACTCAATTTTTGCTTTTCTAAGATTTCTCCTTTTTCCGCAGCTTTGATAGTTTCCCAATTTTGACGTACTTCTTCTACATTTTCTACTGTGACATCACCAAATACATGAGGATGACGACGAATTAATTTTTGAGAAATACCTTCGGCAATTTCTTTTAAAGTAAAATCACCATGTTCACTAGCTATTTGTGCTTGTAAAACTACCTGTAATAATAAATCTCCTAATTCTTCGGCGATCGCCTTTTTATCTCCTGTTTGAATTGCGTCTACTACCTCATAAGCTTCTTCAATGATATACGGTGTCAGGCTTTCCGGCGTTTGTGCTAAGTCCCAAGGACATCCACCATCAGGCGATCGCAATTTTGCCACTATATCAATTAATTCTTGTAACGCTGCTAAAGTTTGATTGTGATTTTCTGCCATAATAAGTTAAAATTTTGTGCTTTTTGTGTATTCTGCGGGTAAGTATTCAGCTATTAGTAATCAGCTTAAACCCTCCTGACTCCTGCCTCCTGCCTTCGTTAAGACTTAGTGCGGCTTTTGTTAGTTCTGGGTTGAGAACTACGTTTACCACGACTATTAACTTTACGCTTCTTTATTTTGCCACTGGGTAGCAATCCCTGTACACCTTGTTTTTGAAACCTTTTATAAGCTGAACCAGTCCAATCACTCAGAGAATGACTCATAGCACCAAGTTCACACCCCAAAAACAAAGCAAAAAATTCTCCATAATATATTGATATAGTCTTTCCCACACTTTTCCAAACTTCCCCCCAATTCAAAGCCACATTACCCAATTTAGCGAAAATTACCAAAACCAAAATCGCTACAACTGCTAAAAATGTGGTTAGATACACCACCCGCAAAGTAGTACCAATAATTGGACCGTGGGATAAAAAAGACCGATGACGCAGACTTTTTTGATAAGGTAGCCATATCCAACGCAAAAACCCCCAGCGTTGAAACTGACGAGAATAAATATCCAAGTCAGGACCAAACATCAAACCACCAAACATAAACCCACCAGCAACTAATAACGTCACACTACTGCTGCGAGTAGAAATTAAAGTGATACCTGCTACCACAGGTACAGACCAAATAGTAATGCGATCGTGTGTTTGTCCAGAAGGCATATTTTAAAAGTCAAAAGTCAAAAGTCAAAAGTCAAACTTCAGTATACCCAGATCCCTATACCCAGATCCCTGACTTCTGATCTTCATTGATAGTCTCTGGAGAAGATCAGTAGGGGTAATTCATGAATTACCCCCACGCAAGAATCAGGTTTTGAGTTGAATCTTGCCTAAGTCCTATTCCCCAAAAAAAATTTTTTCCCAACCCCTTGCAAAATTTAAAAAGCCTGTGCTATATTAATTAAGTCAGGAAAACACGGGCGGTTAGCTCAGTTGGTAGAGCGCCTGCCTTACAAGCAGGATGTCATCAGTTCGAGTCTGGTACTGCCCACTTCTTTATAAATGCTACTCTATGAGGTTTTTAGACCTTATAGAGTTTTGTTTTTACTATTGATTACTCGTTATACTCTAATTGGCTATGCCAATAGACCTCTCCAAAATAGAATGTATTAATTTGTCATAAGTTGTAGGGGCGAAGCTTATGGGCAATAATTTAACGGAAAAATCAGACATCTAGATATCCCATAAACTTCGACCTGCCCCCATAAATAGGTTCCATAATTTCTTTTCTGGAGATGTCTAATATTCACAATCATTATTTGCTTTAAATAAATAATACAAATTATCAAACATCCTCTAAGATTATCCACCCATGATCAAGACTATAATTTGTGAATTATTGGCAGATGAGTTGGCAGCGTTGCTTGGGCTAAAGAATAAGCTGTTGTGCATTTAATTTGTATAAGTGGAACAGGCATCTTGCCTGTTAAACAAGAGTTCAGAATATTAGGATTATACAATTTAGCTGTGTAACAGCTTATCTGAAAAAAACAGAAGCAGAAAAAATAAATTATCCTATCTTGTCCCTTGTGGGATGGGCATCCTGACCGTCCGTAAACTGCTATATTATATGATAATATCTTAATTTTAACGATTCAAGAAAATGGATTTTATTAACACATTGGGATTAGCAGCAGGGACATTAACCACTATTGCGTTTTTACCGCAAATGTTCCAAACCTGGAAAACAAAATCAGCTAAGGATGTCTCTTTTGTGATGCTGATTACTTTTATGACTGGGTTGTTTTTGTGGTTGGTTTATGGGATGATTCTGGGTGCTGTACCGATTATTATGGCTAATGGGATAACTTTATTTTTAAATCTTATTATTCTCTGGTTGAAAATTAAATATAGATAGTATTTGTTCTGTAAGGGTTTAGTTTTGATAAACCCTTGCACTCTTTGAAGATGTAATTTGAAGATGTAATTTGAAGATGTAATTTCAGGCAGATTTAACGCCGATGAACGCAGATAAACGCAGATGAAATATTAATTTTGCAGATTGCCGCTGAATCTACTATTTTTTGCTAATTTGGTTTATAATTATATATAGATTACTTTTTATAAAGACCTGTGACATCATCTGTATTTGACTCGGAAAAGCTTTTATTTACCCCAGCAACCCCTAAAAATGACGCTATTCCTTTAATTTTCGCTTTCCCAAATGAGTACACTGTGGGTATAACCAGTCTTGGTTATCAGGTGGTTTGGGCAACTTTAGCGATGCGTGATGATTTACAGGTGAGTCGTTTATTTACTGATATTCAAGAACAACTTCCTAGACATCCAGAAATTTTGGGTTTTTCTATGTCTTGGGAATTAGATTATGTGAATATTTTTAATCTTTTGGAATCTTTAAATATTCCTCTGCGTGCAAGCAATAGAACCGAAAATCATCCTCTCGTTTTTGGTGGTGGTCCGGTTTTGACTGCTAACCCTGAACCTTTTGCCGATTTTTTTGATGTGGTTTTGTTGGGTGATGGGGAAATTTTATTAAGTAGTTTTATTGATGCTTATCAAGAAGTTAGAAACGCAACACGGAAAGTTAAATTAAACAGGTTAGCGCAAGTTCCGGGAATTTATATTCCGAGTTTATATGATGTTGAATATGCTAGTGATGATGGAGAAATAAAATCTATTCATCCTCTTGATAGTCATATTCCCGCAGTTATTCAAAAGCAAACTTATCGAGGAAATACTCTTTCTGCTTCTACTATTGTTACTGAAAAAGCAGCTTGGGAAAATATTTTTATGGTGGAAGTGGTGCGGAGTTGTCCTGAAATGTGCCGCTTTTGTTTAGCGAGTTATTTAACTTTACCCTTTAGAACTGCGAGTTTAGAAAAATCTTTAATTCCTGCTATTGAACAAGGTTTAAAAGTTACTAACCGTCTGGGTTTGTTGGGTGCTTCAGTGACACAACATCCTGAATTTTCTGAGTTATTAGATTATATTAGTCAACCAAAATATGATGATGTGCGGTTGAGTGTTGCTTCGGTGAGAACGAATACGGTTACAGAAAAGTTAGCTGCAACTTTAGCAAAACGTGATACTCGTTCTTTGACTATTGCTGTAGAAAGTGGTTCGGAAAATTTACGTCAAATTATTAATAAAAAATTAGATAATGAGGAAATTATTCAAGCTGCTGTCAATGCGAAAGCTGGGGGTTTATCTAGTTTAAAATTATATGGGATGGTGGGTATTCCGGGGGAAGAATCGGAAGATTTAGATGCTACGGTAGCAATGATGAAAGCTGTTAAAAAAGCTGCTTTTGGTTTGCGGGTAACTCTAGGGTGTAGCACTTTTGTACCTAAGTCACACACTCCTTTTCAGTGGTTTGGGGTAAATAAACAATCTGAAAAGCGGTTACAATTTTTACAAAAACAGCTAAAACCCCAAGGTATAGATTTTCGTCCCGAAAGTTATAATTGGTCAATTATACAAACTTTGTTATCGAGAGGCGATCGCAGACTTTCCCATCTGTTAGAATTAACTCGTGGTTTTGGTGATTCTTTGGGAAGTTATAAACGTGCTTTTAAAGAGTTAAAAGGGAAAATTCCCGATTTAGATTTTTACGTTTATAGTCATTGGTCAACAGAGAAAATTTTACCTTGGAATCACTTGCAAGGACCTTTACAACAGTCTACACTAATAAAACATTTACATGAAGCAACGAGTCATTTTCGTTCTGCTTCCCCAGTTAAATAAAGACTGAAAATGACACATTGAAAAAAATGCAAAATACATCAGAATTTTATTGTGCTTATTGTGGTGAAGAAAACACAACTTTTATTGATATTAGTGCAGGAATGCAGCAAAATTATGTAGAAGATTGTCAAGTTTGTTGTCGTCCCAATATTTTGTATATCAGAATTGATGAAGATACACTGGATATTGAAATAGACACCGAATATGAAGGTTAATTAAAGGTTAAAGTGAAGGTTTTTCGTTTCATGCTGTACTTTACTCATTCTTCTATTATTAACGCACCTGTCGAAGTAGTTTGGAAATTCCATGAAAGACAAGATATTTTACAGCTACTTACCCCACCTTGGCAACCTGTACAGGTATTGCGTCGAGAAGGGGGACTTGATGAGGGTGCAATAACTGAGTTTAAATTATTTATTGGACTTTTACCTTTAACTTGGTTAGCGCGTCATACAGATTTTGAACAATATCGGTTGTTTACTGATGTACAAATATCGGGACCTTTTGAGTCTTGGGTGCATCGTCATGAGTTTACAGCAGAAGATGGAAAGACTAGATTAACTGATAATATTTCTTATTCTATGCCTGGTGGTGATGGAGTGGAATTTGTCAGTGGTTGGTTAATTCAATTGCAGTTAGAAGCGATGTTTCGTTATCGGCATTTTATTACGAAACGGGAATGTGAGTCACAATAGCTGCTGATCAATTATCCAGATTTAGGGATAGTTGTGTTAATTTTTATAGCAATTTGTAAAACTTTGTATCAACTTTTGGCTCTGGAGAAGTAACTGAACTTTAAAAAGCTTAATATCCATATCTTCAGCTTTTTTCATAAGTTGGGGATATCTCTATTTCCTATTTTACAGTTATTACAAATCAAATCTAGTTGCTATATAATGAATGCACATTAAATAAAAGAAGATAACAAGGAAAAACTTCATGCCCTATACCAACGAAGAAGGCGGTCTTCTCAATAATTTTGCCCAAGAACCCAAGGTTTATCAAGCAGAACCACCTACGGATGGACAAAAGCGCAATTATATTATTTTAGGAATTGCTGCTGCTCTTTTGGTAGGTAGTTTAATTTTTGTCGCCTTTACCGTGTCCAATGTCAACTAAAAACAAAAGCAAAATAATTTAATAAAATTTAATATTTTCAGATTTTCAGGTTTCCATCTCAGGATGAACCTGATTTTTTTTATTTTTTGCTAAGATCAAAGAGAATTAAAGTATAAATATATACGTTTATTGTGATTAAACCTGGAAAACTTGATTCATCCTGAACAAAATACATTTACCTGAAATCAGAATTAAGGAGATTTTTCAATCAGTTATGTATATTGTATTTAGGCTGTTGTAGCCACTATGAGCGTGAATGAAACTTTAACTACAGATATTTTTACCTTGAATCGGCAAGTATATCAACGCCTAAAATTTGCTCTGAGTATAGGTTTGCGACGACAAATATTTTTTGCCGTATGTGATGACTTACACTTGAGAAATCAAGTAGCTACTCGGTTGCATTCTACCTTGGCTTATCCAGTGGGGCAAGTGTTATATCACCCAGTAGAGACAGAGGGAATTAGCACTCCAGCTTATCCACGATTAGTCACATTGCGACTTAATTTAAATGATCCCAATCCCATAGCGCAGATAAATCAATGGTTAGCTAATTATCCCCCTCCTGTGGTTGGGGAATCAAAAGATAGTCCTGGCCGTCCTTTACCAATACCAGCATTTCAGATTGTAGGTGTGGAACTGCTGACGAAACAATCAGTAGCGGTACAGCGTTTGTTTCTGCACTATCTTCGATTAAGTGAACAGTATTTTGCTAACCAAGAAACCAGTTCATTTTTAGAATCTAGTTTATTGTTTTGGGTTCCTCGTCCTTGGTTGTATGCTATTCAGCAATCAGCACCGAAATTTTGGCAATGTCGAACTGGTGTATTTATATTTACTGGAGAACCAACACCAACGTTAGAAAATCGCAGTTATCCAGAAAATTTCTCTAGTTTGCGAAGTGTTGATTTAGGCAATCTAGAAAAATCAGTTGTTGATAAATCAATCACCTCACAAGAGGAGATTAACAAGGCTATTGAAGAATTTAATTTTACTGAAGATGATGATTTTTTTGAAGATACTTCTGTAAGTCTAGAATATGAATCACAGCCATCATCGACAACATCTACCAAGGAAGATATTATACCTGAGCTTTCATCTTTCTTGCATATTAGTGGTGAATTGATTTCACTATTCAAAGAATCACTAAATCCGAATCTTGCTGAAGATGTAGAGGAAAACTTACAACCAAAACAACTACTTTGGGAAATTGAAAAATTAAAAATTCAGCAAGCTTCTGGGGAAGAACTCGCAGTAGCTTATCACAAATTAGGAACGTTATATCGGTTACGTATTGAACAGGGACAGTCAAGTTTAGAAAACTTGATGGTAGCTATTATTGCCTATCAGGAAGCTGTTAGCTATGATGATACTTCACCCCAACTTCCAGATACTTTAAATGATTTGGGAACACTATATTGGATGTTGCACCGCACACCAGGAAGTAGTGAAGAAGCAAAAACTTATATCCAGCAGGGAATAGAATTTTATCAGTTAGCCATCAAACTGATTACACCTGATAGTCAACCGGAAATTTATGCCCGTGTACAAAATAATTTAGCCACAGCTTATGGTGATTTAACAAGGTTTTCTAACCCGGTGGAAAATTGGCAGGAAGCAGTTAAAGCTTACAATGAAGCACTGCGCTACCGCACCGAAGAAATTGATCCTTTAAAATATGCTGCTTGCCAAAATAACTTGGGGACTGCATACTGGCATTTAGGACAATATAGTGATCCTGTGGAACATCTCAAAAAAGCGATCGCAGCTTATAATTTCGCACTTGCTCACTATCAACCTGAAGATGAACCAATTAAATATGGTATGATTCAAAATAATATCGGTACTGCTTATTGGAATTTATCTCAATATGAAACACCATTGGAAAATTTACAATTAGCAGTTGATTTTTACCGGGAAGCTTTGAAATATCGGACACCAAATAATATTCCTGCTGCTTGTGCTGCTACCAAGAATAATCTGGCTACTGCTTATTGGCATATAGCAAATTTACCACAAGTAACTAAGGACATTCGCCAAAATTTCCTACAATTGTGCATCAAGACTTATGAAGAAACTCTCACACTGGCTAATTCTCTAAATCAAATGAATTTCAGTTTTGATGTTTTGGCAACACAGAATAACTTGGCTTTAGCCCATTATCAATTAGTTACAGATCCATCTTTCAAGGGTGATAAAAAAATTATTTCTCAGCATTTAGAAGCATCCTTAGAACATCATGTACAAGCTTTGGGTAGATTGGTAAAAAACACAGAAGGTTATCACACAAATTTCAACCATATAGTCAAAATAATTCGCACTTTTCATAATGAGTTAGGTATCCAAGGTCAAAATTTGGCTTTATCTAAAGTTCCCGGTAATTTGATTCCAGATATTTTACCTAAGTTATAGGTGATTGGTGATTGGTGATTGGTGATTGGTGATTGGGAATAATATTACCCATTACCCATTACCCATTACCCATTACCCCTTACCCATTACCCATTACCCATTACCCATTACCAAACCTCACAGATATGATCACTATTTCAACGGACTTGATATAAAATAGTTTTTTATACTCTGTTCCCTTTTCCCTATTCCCTCATTAATTACTAACCCAGACTTATGAGAGAGACTTTTCTAGAGGTTCGCAATCTACAAGTTGAATTTTCCGGTGATGGTAGTCAGGTTAAAGCTGTGGATGATATCAGCTTTCATTTACGTCGTGGTGAGACTCTAGGAATAGTGGGAGAGTCTGGAAGTGGTAAATCGGTGACAGCACTGGCAATTATGGGTTTGTTGCAATATCCCGGTAAGGTGAGTGGGGGAGAGATTTTGTTTCGTCCCCAAGAAAATGCTAAACCTCTGAATTTATTAGCTTTACCGGCTGAAGAAATGCAGCTTTACCGGGGTGGAGATATGGCGATGATTTTCCAAGAACCTATGAGTTCTTTAAACCCGGTATATAACATTGGTTTTCAGCTAACAGAAGCAATTATGCGACATCAGAAAGTTAGTATAACTGAAGCCAAAAGAATTGCGATCGCAGGTTTACAAGAAGTTAAACTTTTACCTAGTGATGAGAAAATACAACAGCAATATCTCGATAATTGGCATTTAACTCACCTAAAAACACCTCTACCCAGTGATTTTCAGTTAGCGCAATTAGTGAAGGAACATAAAGCAGCAATGTTAGAACGTTTCCCTCATGAACTTTCTGGAGGTCAGTTACAAAGGGTAATGATTGCAATGGCAATTTCTTGTAATCCATCACTGTTAATTGCTGATGAACCGACTACAGCTTTAGATGTAACTGTACAAGCAACAATTATTGATTTGATGCGAGAATTACAACAAAGCCGCGACATGGGGATGATTTTTATTAGCCATGATTTAGGCTTAGTTTCCGAAATTGCTGATCAAGTTGCGGTAATGTATAAAGGTAAAATTGTTGAATATGGTTCAGCAGCACAAATATTTACTTATCCTCAACATCCATATACTAAAGGTTTAGTCGCTTGTCGTCCGACTCTTAACCGTCGTCCTCAAAAATTGTTGACTGTTTCTGATTACATGATTGTTGAAGAAAATGCCAACGGTCAAGTTATAATTCAAGCCCAAGAACCAGCACAACCACCAGAAGTTACTAAAGAAGAAATTAACACAAGATTAGAAAATCTCATCACCCAAAAACCACTTTTACAAATTGATAATCTGAAAGTTGGGTTTCCGATTCGGGGAGTTTTTGGAGGCACAAAACGTTATCATTTAGCGGTAAATGGCGTTTCCTTTGCAGTTTATCCAGGAGAAACTTTGGGATTGGTAGGAGAATCAGGTTGTGGTAAAACTACTTTAGGTAGAACCTTATTAAGATTGATTCAACCAATGGCTGGTAAAATTATTTTTGATGGGCAAAATATCACTTATCTCCAAGGAGAAAGGCTACAGAAATTAAGACGTAAAATGCAAATAGTGTTTCAAAATCCCTTTAGTTCTCTTGACCCAAGAATGAAAATTGGGGAAGCGATTATGGAACCTTTATTAATTCATTCTGTGGGAAAAACCAAACAACAGAGAAAAGAAAGAGCAGTAGAACTTTTAGAAAGAGTGGGATTAAGTGCTGATGATATGAAACGCTACCCCCATCAATTTTCTGGTGGTCAACGTCAACGCATTTGTATTGCTCGGTCTTTAGCTTTAAATCCCAAGTTTATTATTTGCGATGAGTCGGTTTCCGCTTTGGATGTTTCCGTACAAGCGCAAGTTTTGAACTTATTAAAAGAACTGCAACAAGAATTTCAATTGACTTATATTTTTATTTCCCATGATTTAAGTGTGGTCAAATTTATGAGCGATCGCATTTTAGTCATGAATCAAGGTAAAATAGTTGAATCAGGTACAGCAGAAAGTATTTATCGTCAACCACAAGAAGAATATACACAAAAATTAATTGCTGCTATCCCTACAGGTAGTCTTGAACGCATGAAAAACCGCGATTTAAATTAAAGAACGTCGGGGGAAATGGGGAGGAAAATTTTAGATTTTAGATTTTAGATTTTAGATTTTGGATTTTAGATTTTGGATTTTGGATTTTGGATTGTTTTTGTAAACTCCAATCCAATACTTTTCGGTTAAGCCCAAAAAATAGGATTATGTAGGTTGGGTGGACGTTAGGAAACCCAACATTTACAGGCTTTTGTTGGGTTGCGCTATCGCTTGACCCAACCTACAAAAACTCTTAACCAAACAGTATTGAACTCCAATCCAAAATCCAAAATCCAAAATTGTATCACCAATCACCGTCTGCAATTTAGCTAATAGCAAAAAAATCTGTATACCTTGATACAAAAACAAATAAAATTTAGAGTTAAAATAGCCAAAATAGGTCAAATGGTGATTGAACCTACAAAAAATTGACAAACTACATACTTAACAAAATACCTAACACAGTGTTTCCAGCCTCGGTTTTGCGCCTAGACAACGGTTTGACATTTATTCATCAGGAGATACCCGCTACCCCTGTAGTAGTGGCAGATGTTTGGGTGCGTGCGGGAGCAAACTTAGAACCAGAACCGTGGTTTGGCATGGCGCACTTTTTGGAACACATGATATTTAAAGGTACAGCCACCTTAGCACCAGGGGAATTTGATTATAACATTGAAAAAATGGGTGGTGTAAGTAATGCAGCAACGAGCCATGATTATGCACATTACTACCTAGCTACAGCTACCCCTTACCTAGCAGACACCTTACCCCACTTAGGCGAACTATTGCTAAATGCAGCAATTTCCGCAGATGAATTTATTCGGGAACGAGATGTAGTATTAGAAGAAATTCGTGCTTGTGCAGATGATCCTGATGCCATAGGATTTGAAGCACTACTGAAAAACGTCTATCAAAACCACCCTTATGGACGTTCTATATTAGGTACTGAGCATGATTTAATGCAGCATTCACCAGAAGCGATGCGGTGTTTTCATCGTTCCCACTACCAACCAGAAAACATGACAGTAGTAGTTGTAGGGGGAGTGGAACAGGAAAGAGCTTGGGAAATTGTCAATAGAACATTTACAGAATTTAGTGATGACGCAAATTTTCCTGTATCTGAGAAAATAGCACCACCAATAATTACAGGCATTCAAAAACAGGAGTTAATATTACCACGCCTAGAGCAAGCGCGGTTAATAATGGCTTGGGTAGCACCAGGAGTAGAAAAACTCAAAGATGCAAATGGTTTAGATTTGCTATCAGTATTATTAGCACAAGGAAGAACTTCCCGGTTAGTGCATGACTTACGAGAAGACAAACAACTGGTACAAGCAATTTGCAGTAATTTTTCCCTACAACAAGAGTCAAGTTTATTGACAATTACCGCTTGGTTAGAACCAGAATATCTGGATAGAGTAGAGAATTTAATTCAGGAGCATTTACACCATTTGCAAACAACAGGTATTAGCGAGCAAGAACTGAAGCGCACGCAAATATCACTCTGTAATGATTATGCTTTTGCAACGGAAACACCAAATCAGTTAACATCTCTTTATGGTTACTATAATACAATAGCCCAAGCTGAACTAGCCGTTACCTACCCACAGCAAATTCAGTCCTTTGATACTCAAGAACTGCAAAAATTAGCACAAAATTATCTTTCACCGCAAAATTACGCAGTTACTATTCTCAAGCCATATTAGTGACTGGGGACTGGGGACTGGGGACTGGTGACTGGTGACTGGGTTATTAGCTTCCCCTGCTTCCCCTACCTCCTGCCTCCTGCCTCCTGCTTCCTTCCATCATTAACCTGTTAAAAGCAAGAATGCAAAATATAAATAATTCTCAGACTTCTATCTATCGCACCGTATTACCAAATGGCATTGTTTTATTGGTAGCAGAAAACCCAGCAGCGGATATTATTGCGGGGAGAATTTTTGTCCGTGCTGGTAGCTGTTATGAAAAAGTAGAAACAGCAGGTTTAGCACATTTGTTATCAGCAGTGATGACAAAAGGTTGTGATGGTTTATCTAGCTTAGAAATTGCTGAAAAAGTCGAGTCTGTGGGTGCGAGTTTAAGTATAGATGCAGGTACTGATTATTTTTTGCTGTCGTTGAAAACAGTAACTGCTGATTTTGCAGAAATTTTAGCATTGTCTGGTTTGTTATTGCGATCGCCCACATTTCCCAAAAACCAAATCGAACTAGAAAAACGGTTAGCACTACAAGACATTCGCTCCCAAAAAGAGCAACCTTTTAACCTCGCTTTTGAACAAATGCGACAAGCAATGTACCAAGAACACCCTTATTCTCGGTCGGTTTTAGGTACAGAAACCACTCTTAGTAGTATCAATAGTTCAGACTTAGCAGAATTTCACCAAGTTCATTTTCGTCCAGATAACATAGTAATTAGCATTGCTGGACGCATTACACCAGAAGCAGCACAAGAATTAGTCACAAAAGTTTTTGGTGATTGGCAACCACCAGAGCAACCACGGCATATACTAGATTTACCCGCTATTTCTGTTACACCAAAATCTTGTCTCAAACCTTTAAATACACAACAGTCAATTGTGATGTTGGGTTATATGGGTCCATCAGTCAGCGCCCCTGGATACCCCGCTCTCAAATTGTTAGCTACATACCTGGGAAATGGTCTTTCTAGCCGCTTATTTGTGGAATTACGAGAAAAAAGAGGTTTAGCTTATGAAGTCTCTGCTATTTACTCTACACGCCTGTTTCCCGCCTCATTTATAGTGTATATGGGGACAGCACCAGAAAATACCAGTATAGCTCTCGCAGGATTGCGCCAAGAAGTAGAAAGACTGTGTAATACAGAACTATCTGCGGAGGAACTACAAACAGCTAAAAATAAAATCTTGGGACAGTATGCCCTCGGTAAACAAACTAACGGACAAATTGCTCAAATATACGGTTGGTATGAAATTCTAGGTTTAGGAATAGAATTTGACCATGAATTTCCTGAACTCATCAACAAAGTCAGTCCTAAGTTAGCAATGACAGCAGCTAATAGTTATTTACAGGAACCTTTTGTGTCTTTAGTTGGTCAAGAAGAAGCAATTAAATCAGTTATCAGTTAACAGTCATCAGTCAAAAACCTTGCACTTTTCTGGGCGGACAGAAATGAAAAAATGTCTTTAATTCTCCTACTGACTCCTGACTCCTGCTATCAAAAACTGTAAGATGAGCATAAGAATATCCCAGGTAGATGATATGAAATATCACTTGATAAAGAGTATTTACCACTACTCAAGACAAAAACAGTCTTATTGCTTACTTTTATTTTCCGTTACACCTTTACTGTTTGCCTCCTCTGCTAGAGTATCAATAGCAGCACCTGTAGAAATTGCCCAAGTCAGTACAGTAGGTAACATCAACCGCCCTACTTTGCAAATAGGTAGTCAAGGTGAACGAGTCTCAGAACTGCAAGCAGCACTGACACTGTTAGGCTTTTATACAGGTGCAGTAGATGGCGTTTATCAAGAAGGTACAGCTAGGGCTGTTTCTCGGTTTAAACAAGCAGCGGGCTTAAATCCAGATGGTATTGTAGATACTCTTACTTGGCAAAGACTTTTCCCTAATGTATCAACCGTTGCTGCCAATACCTTGCCATCTGTTGTCCCAACAACCACCAGTAATAATTTGAGAGTTCCTGCTCAACCCAGTAGAAACACTAGGGTTAATAACGCCACAGTTGTACCAAAACCGAATCCTCCCAAACCAACGACAACTGCCCAAAATAAGCCTAACACCAGCTTTCAGCCGACTCCGCCCAATCAGCGAAATCCTAAGATTCAATATACTACAGCCGGATGGCCTATTTTGCGTTTAGGCAACACAGGCTCGGAAGTAACCAAATTACAAAGACTACTACAAACCTTGGGATTTTTCAAAGGTGGTATAGATGGAGACTTTGGTGCTGGAACTGAAGCAGCAGTCAAAGCTGCTCAAGTTCGTTATGGGTTACAACCAGATGGCGTGGTTGGTGGAGCTACTTGGGAAGCTTTCGTGCGGCGACTACCCAAGCAACGTTGAAAAAATTAAAAATTCACAATAGCTGCATTGAGTTTGAGGATATCAACTGTAGAATCAATCTAAAATCCAAGATCCAAAATCCAAAATCCAAAATCTAAAATCTAAAATCCAAAATTGGATGAAATGAAACACTTTTTATTAACTTGGCTGGGTACAGCGTTAGCATTATTGGTAACATCTCAAATTGTACCAGGTTTCATTATCAAGACTTTTGTAGCGGCCTTGGGTGCTGCTATTATCATCGGGTTGGTAAATGCCATCATTCGCCCAATTTTGAGTTTGTTAGCATTTCCCATTACCCTGATTACTTTTGGTTTATTTACCTTTGTCATTAATGCCTTAACTCTGTGGTTAGCAAGTGCTATCACTCCCGGTTCAGGTTTTGAAATTCAGGGTTTTATACCTGCTTTTCTCGGCTCTATTGTACTGGCAATTGTTTCCAGTATTATTAATTATGTACTGAGAGTAGTAGATTGAAGAAGGCAGAAGACATTTAGGTGACAGGCAGGTGACAGGTGACAGGTGACAGTAATACAAAGTCAGCAAAAAAGTTAATTTTTACTCTACACTCTACATCCTGCAACTGCTATAGTCACTGCTCCCACTTCCCCTGGTAAACGGAAAATTTGCTTGGGAACTAATAAACTCACTGCTGAAGTATTATGAGATGCTGCTAAAATAGCTGCTGCTTCTGCTACACTCGGTGTTCCTACTGTTTCTGTAATTATTTTCCCAGGGTTGGGAACACTGACACCAGCTAAGACTTCTGCGGTGAAGGTTTTGAGAGGTAAATTATGTATTCGGCAAAATTCTCTTACACCCAATTCTGAAGCTTTAATATCAATGCTGGCAATACCCGCAAGATCGGTATAAGCAAGCTGATATGTTTGAAAAGTTCTCTCAATTGCTATATCAATTAACTCGGAAGAAATTCCTTTTTGACAACCCATACCCACCCATAAGGAGTTTACCAGTTGTTGCACAGATGCGGTAATCATAAATAATCACCCGAGCTTACAGCTATTTTCAGGTAAATGAACTACATCTTGATTCAGGTTTCGCGCAAAGGCGCAAAGGAAGAAAGAAATTAATTTAGAGTGTGGTCTAAATAGGGTTTGCTGAATAAACCTAAAACCTTGATATATCAAAGGTTAGAGGCTGATAAACACAGAAATTAGTGCAAGGGTTTGGAAGGGTATACCGGAAAAAGTGTGCATTTTTTGGGATTTCAAGAGATGGCAAAGAAATTTTCAAATCTCCTCCTGACTCCTGACTCCTGACTCCTGACTCCTGACTCCTGACTCCTGACTCCTGACTCCTATGCCCTCACGGAAAGACTTTCTCAGCAACCCCTAAATACATGAAAACTGCTGTAATATAAAAAATCTAAAAATTTAATTATTTATATAGAATCGTTCCAAAAGCTTATCAATAGGCAGAAAATCACACTCAAGACAGATTGATTTTCTGTTATTTTACATTGCGATACACAAAAAATGATAATTCCAATACTGTCGCCAAAATAAAAATTGATATATTGTTTATGTCTAGCACAGTAGGAAACATCAAGGTATAGAGAAAACTAAGGTAAAAGGTAAATTAAGTCTTCAGGTTTACTTTTTTCTACCCTTGTAACTCAAGCTTTTGATCTTGGTGTTTCAACTTTTTGTTGCTCCGTTGTAGCAAACTCACATCAGTTACAGCGGAGTTTTGCTTAATAAGCTATCAGCACTCAGCAATAAAACCGGACTCAATATCACTCTTGCGCCCCTGCTTGCCTTAAAATATTCGCCATTGTGCGATAACTGTTAAATTCTGCAATCATTAAAGCTGTATAACCACCTTGGTTTTTTAAGTTGACATCCGCCCCATGATTAACTAACATCTGCACAGCTTGAGTATAACCTTCTGATGCAGCATACATTAACGCTGTTGCACCTCCTGAGTCCTGGAAATTCACATCAGCACCTTTTTCTATTAGCAGTTGGAATATCTCTGGATGGTTGCTAACTAAAGCTTTTACCACAGCAGTTTTCCCATCATCTGCTACAACATTGATGTTAGCACCATTGTCAAGTAATACTTTGACTGTTTGGGTGTGTCCTTGAGATACTGCTAAGGTGAGGGCAACTTCCCCAAAGTTCTTTTTATTGGCATCTGCTCCTGCACTCATTAAAGCTGCTACTATTTCGCTATATCCTTGGAATGCGGCTATCAGTAGGGGTGTATCTCCTAGATGATTTCTAATTTCTACATCTGCACCGTGTTGAAGTAAGATTTTTACTGTATCCTGGTATTCTTCTAGCACGGCAAAGTGTAAAGCTGTTTCTCCTTCTTTGTCTTGGTGATTAATTTCTGCACCTGCATCTAATAAAGCTACAACAATATTACTATGTCCTGCTGCGGCTGCGGCTATTAGTGCTGTACTGCTATCGGGGTTTTTGATGTTGGGATTAGCACCGTGTAATAACAGTGTTTGTACTATATCTAAAGTTCCCAAGTCTGCGGCCATTATTAAGGGTGTTTCACCTTCTGCATCTGGGGTGTTGACAAAATTACCTTTTTGTAGTATGGCTTTAACAATCGCTGTATAACCTTGTTTGATAACAAGTTTTAAGGCGCTATCATCGTCTTTATCGGTAATACTAGCATCCGCACCAGCATTTAATAGAATTTGCACAATTTCCAGATGACCTTTTTGGGCTGCTGCCATTAAAGCGGTGCTACCATCTTCATTAACGGCATTTATATCCGCATATTTAGATATTAAAAGCTTCACAATATCAACTTGATTATTGCTTGCAGCCAACATTAACGCTGTTAACCGGTATGTTTTTCTAGTTAAATTGATATTAGCGCCAAAATCTAGGAGCGATCGCACAATTTCTGTATAACCCAAATTAGCCGCAAACATTAATGCTGTAGTGCCGTTGCGATCGCACCCATCCACATTAGCACCAGTAGCTAATAGTTCACCAACCCGCTTGATATCGCCGCTTTTTGCCGCATTCAGCAGTAAATTATCATTTTTATCAATCATATAATAAATTCCGCCCTGGTGGAAATTGCTTGATTTAGCATCAAAAACTAGTTTGTGCTTGTTGTCTGCACTTTAGCAAGAGAGAAAAAACAAAATAGTCCTAATAGTCCTAAATCAATTTATGCTAAGTTTTATAAAGATTTAATAATTTGGATAACCAAGCGATGAGTTTAGAACTTGCTCCAGAGGTCAAATTTGGGTTAGAGTTTGTTCACCCAACAATAATGTGGATATTGTTAGCGTTGTCCCTATATGCTGCTTACTCAGGTTTACAAGTCCAGCGTACCAGAAATGCTTCAGCAGAAGAAAGAAAAGAACTAATTAAAGCTAAATTTAATGATAAACACGAGAAAATAGGGGCGATCATCTTAGCCTTGATGGTAGCAGGTTCAATAGGTGGTATGGCTGTTACTTACATCAATAACGGTAAATTATTTGTCGGACCACACTTGTTAGCTGGTTTGGGAATGACTGGTTTGATCGCCTTTTCTGCGTCTTTGTCTCCCTTCATGCGAAAAGGGGCAAATTGGGCGCGGGCGACTCATATTTTGTTGAATTTTGGGATTTTAGGACTTTTTATTTGGCAAGCTGTTTCTGGGGTAGAAATTGTCCTGAAAATTCTCAGCAACGCATAGAAGGCAGGAGGCAGGAGGCAGGGGAGGCAGGGGAGGCAGGGGAGGCAGGGGAGGC
>NZ_JAQMTI010000156.1:0-9551 GCF_028329225.1 Sphaerospermopsis kisseleviana CS-549
CCAGTCACCAGTCCCCAGTCACCAGTCCCTGCTTTTCTTGACTAATATATAGACTATGTTTTTTTCTGTAATAGCTTGTCAGCGATGAAAATAAATTCCACTGTAGTTCTGACGTTGATTTTGTTAACCCTAATGCTGGGAGCAGGTTCTGTGAGCGCATTTTTGGGTTTTTCGATGGGAAGTTCTGCTCTCAAAGGTGTTTCGTCACCAGATGGTCGCCCCACTAGCAAATTTGCCAGCAATAGGAATAATAACGCCGAATCGGACAGAGTAAATTTATTAAAAGAGGAAGATATTATCAAAGCTGTAAAAGCGCGAATGCAAGATAATAAAACTGATAATAAGGCACAAAAACGAGAGGAAGAAGAAGAAATCACAGCCAAAAAATCTGAGGCTGCCCAAAAGCGCGAAGAAGTAGCAGAAGAAAAACTAGAACCAGGATTTCCAGTTGTGGCTGAGAGCGAAGGCGTAACAATGTCTGTACAATCGGTTCGTTATTCTGGTGGTGATTTAATACTAAGAGTCAAAATGCAGAATCAAGCTAATGATACTGTTAGATTCTTGTATAGTTTTTTAGATGTTACTGATGATAAAGGCAGAACTTTGAGCGCCATTACAGAGGGATTGCCCGCCGAATTACCAGGTAAAGGTCCAACCTTTACAGGTACAATCAGCATTCCTACAGCTTTACTAGATGATGTGAGCAGTGTATCACTGGCGTTAACAGATTATCCCGCCCAAAAACTGAAATTACAGGTATCCGATATTCCTGTGGAAAAATAAAAATGCTATTATTAGCGTTTTAGTATGACAATAATGTTGACGGACTTTTAGATTTTCGCCTTTGGATTTTGAACCCAATATTCAAAATTTCCGATTGAATAACAAACCCCTGACTGTAGGTATGTTTAAACTTTGCCCAATATGGGGTCAATCTAAAATCTAAAATCTAAAATCTAAAATCTAAAATCTAAAATCTAAAATCCAAAATCTAAAATCCAAAATTCTTTAACATAACCTTGAGAGGTGAGTGCTTTTTCTCAGTTAATTTGGACAGATATAGGGTTTAAATTGTTGTCAGTGTTACTGCTGATAGCAATTAATGCCTTTTTCGTTACCGCAGAATTTTCAATGGTGACAGTGCGGCGAACTCGTATCCATCAGCTGGTTCAAGCTGGTGATATACCTGCGATCGCAGTAGAAATGTTACAACGTAGTATTGACAGGTTGTTATCTACTGCCCAATTAGGTATTACCCTTTCTAGTTTGGCATTAGGTTGGATTGGAGAAAGTAGCATTGTCGTCATAGTAAACGCATGGTTACAGTCCTGGCCTTTACCGGGGAATTTGAGTAATTTTCTGGCTCATTCTCTATCAATTCCCATTACCTTTTTCTTACTTGCCTATTTACAAATAGTTTTAGGAGAATTATTTCCTAAATCAGTGGCCATGTTGTATTCCGAAAAACTGGCCAGGTTTTTAGGTCCTTCTGTGAAAGCTATAGTCCGATTTTTCAGTCCGGTAATTTGGATTCTCAACCAATCAACCCGTTACCTGTTAAAATTATTTGGCATTGAATACACAGGTCAAAGTTGGAGACCTCCAGTTACACCTGAAGAATTACAATTAATTATATCAACAGAACGGGAATCAACAGGTTTAGAATTAGCAGAAAGAGAACTGTTAAATAATGTTTTTGAGTTTGGAGAAATTACCGCCCAAGATGTAATGATTCCCCGGACAAGCATTATTACTTTACCAGAAGATGCTACTTTTCAAACATTATTACAAGAAATGACATCTACTGGACATTCTCTCTATCCCATCATTGGTGAATCTTTAGACGACATTCGCGGTATTGTTTATTTTCAAGATTTAGCAACACCGTTATCCCAGGGGAAAATGACCTTAGAAACACAAATTTACCCTTGGATGCGTCCCCCCCGGTTTGTCCCAGAACAGACACTTCTGAGCGAATTATTGCCCATGATGCAGCAAGAAAAACCGACGATGGTGATCGTGGTTGATGAATTTGGCGCTACCGTGGGAATAGTGACAATTCAAGATGTAATTGCTGAAATTATTGGTAATGCAGGTGAACCAACAGTTACTGATGATTTGCTGGTGCAAATGTCAGAAAAACAAACATTTTTAGTGCAAGCACAGATAAATCTAGAAGACCTAAATGAAGTTTTACATATTAATTTACCCTTAGCAAGAGAATATCAAACTTTGGGAGGTTTTGTACTTTATCAGTTGCAAAGAATACCCGCCAAAGGGGAAATATTCAACTATGAGAATCTAGAATTTACTATAGTCTCAGTTAGCGGACCACGCTTGCACCAAATCGAAATTAGAATATTATAGCACGAGTCAGGAGTCTTAGGGGCGAAGCATTCGGGGGAGCAATTAAGCTGTTGTGTATTTAATTTGTATAAGTGGAACAGGCATCTTGCCTGTTAAATAAGAGTTCAGAATATTAGGATTATACAATTTAGCTGTGTAACAGCTTATCAATTTTATGAACAGCCTATTTTCCTGTAAGGGCGAAGCATTCGGGGGAACAATTATCAATTTTATGAACAGCCTATTTTCCTGTAAGGGCGAAGCATTCAGGGGAACAATTATCAATTTTATGAACAGCCTATTTTCCTGTAAGGGCGAAGCATTCAGGGGAGCAATTATCAATTTTATGAACAGCCTATTTTCCGAATGCTTCGCCCCTACTTCGCCTCATGATTAATTGCTCTTTTAAATACTCTTCTTAGTTGTGTAAAGTTTGCCACCCAGTACCTTGATAACCATAATCAAATATTTCTGGGTGCAATATTTCTGCCAATATTTCCACAGAATCAACTAAACGCGGTCCAGGTCGGTTAAAATAAGCATTACCATCAGTGATGAAAACTCTGCCAGTTTTAACAGCGTGCAGTTTTTCCCACTCTGGACGCTGAGTTAATAATTTCGCTTCTTGTTGAGTCCGTTGTAAATTAAAGCCGCGGGGCATAAAAATAATTACATCGGGGTTAGTAGCAACCAAGGTTTCCCAGTTGATGAGAGCAGAAGGTTTACCCGTAACACTAAACAAGGTTTGTCCACCTGCCAAATTAACTAACTCAGGTATCCAATTTGCAGCCGTCATCACCGGATCAGTCCACTCGATACAAGCAACTGTAGGCATTTCTGCTACAGACAGTCCTTGAACTTTTCGGTTACAAATTTTAACTCTGGCTTCTAAATTTTCAAGTATTTTTACTGAATCTACTCCAAAGGTTTGACCTATTCTCTCAATGTCACCCCACACATCCCGCAGTGTGTTAGGCTGTAAAGAGATAATCTGTGGTGAACTGTGGGTAAGTTGGGTGACAGCTTTCTCTACTTCTGGTAAACTGACTGCTGAGACATCACATTGAGCTTGAGTAAGAATATGGGTAGGTTGCAATTTCTCTAAAACATCTAATTTGATGTTGTAAATACTCAAAGCAGATTGTACTATTTTGTTGACTTGATCATGAATGCTATTGCTAGGAGCTTTACCATTTAACCGTGCTTGTGTGCAAACTGGAAGATGGGAAATTTCTGGGGGATAATCACATTCATGCGATCGCCCAACTATAGCATTTTGCAAACCCAGAGTAGCAGCAATTTCCGTCGCACTAGGAATTAAAGAAACAATTTTTATATCTGTATCTATCATAAGTATTACCTCCTGGGGATAGGAGTTACAGGAGTACAGGAGTTACAGGAGTAGGGGTTTAGCACTGCTAAACCCTTACAGCAGTCAGTAGTCAAGAATAAAAAACGGTTTCAATTTTTTTTACACTTGTTGCTACTTTTATTTTTGCATACTTCCAGAAATAAGATATCTATCTTGAGGATGTTAGCATTTTTATTTAGCGCCCATTTGCGACAATCAGGAAAGGCGATGAAAAGGCGCACAGGTATATACAGGTATATAAAGTTTGAGTAAATTTTGCTTGTTCTTATCTAGAACACCGATTCATTAATCGTAAGGGCGGATAGCATTCGGACAGAATATGAACTAGTTTCAGCCATAGGTAAGCTGTTGTGCATTTAATTTGTATAAGTGGAACAGGCATCTTGCCTGTTCCACAAGAGTTCAGAATATTAGGATTATACAATTTAGCTGTGTAACAGCTTATCACCCGAATGCTTCGCCCCTACAAAGTTTTGCTCTGGCTTTTCATCAATTATTTTTTCCTCTAGTGAGAAATCCGGGCTAAAGTCGGTTAAAACCGAATATTTTTTATTGGGTTTATATGGATGAGAAATTGATTTTTGGGTTGCATTATTACGCATATCCTATGATTAATTCCCAAATATTCAATTGACCCACATCTGGAGGTGAATTATCAATAACTTGTAATTGCCAATTGCCCCTAGCAGAGATGGAAAGTAATTGTTTAAGGACAGGATGCGATCGCACACTATAAGTCCTTTCTAACTGAGTTTGTTTTCCCAATGTCCGACTTTGTAACAACACTTGTTGATTATTAGGAGAAATTAAATAAATTTCTAAATCTCCTAAAAATTCATGAGTAATATTCACCGTTACTTGAATATCTGCAACAGTGACATTTTCATTCACCGTAATTATACTCCTGATTCCCCTTTGATCATTATCAGGAATTGCCACTATATTTTTATTCTCACCTTTTAGTTGTTTGTTAACACTTGATGTCACTTTACTCAACTGTTGCGCTACACGTACAGATTTAGCAGCATTAACTTTACCATAACCAAACCAAATACAATGACCATTACTATCATAAGTTCCACCCCGCAAACCTAATTGTGGGTCAGGTTCTGGATCAACAATTTTATCAGTGGTTTCTTGTAAAATACGGTTAACTTGTTGAGCCGTTAAATCAGGATTAACTGATAAAATTAAAGCTGCTATTCCAGCGACTACAGGAGTTGCACTAGAAGTACCACCAAAATTATTAGTAAAATTTCCAGGATTATAACCAGCTGCTCCGAGTTGATCTGTAGTAAACATTCCCAAACCAAGAAGAGAAGTATTTATGGTTGGTTGTGTGTAAACAAAACCAGTTTCTTGAAACCACATTCCTGGAGGAGCATTATTACTAGGAGCGCAAACAGAAATATTTTCACCCCAATTACTATAAGCTGCTTTTTTATTTAAACTCGTAGACGCAGAAACCGCAATTACATCTGGATGAACTGCAAAACCACTTAACCAAGCTGTTTTACCTTGTAAAATATTCTTTGGCCAATTTTGCTCATTGATAGTGCCATCAATGGGACGATTAGCATTACCAGCGGCAAAAACAATTACACATCCTTTACCATTTCTTCCTTGAGTAGCAGCGCGGTTAATAGCCGCCTTTTGACGCAAAGATAAAGGAAAATAAACAGCAGAAGCTCCCCAACTACAAGAAATTACACTAGCACCGTGATTAATTGCCCAATTAAATATATCTTCAATAGATTCATCATCTAAATATCCCGTGGTGCGAATTGGCATTAAAGCACAACCAGGAGCAACACCAACAATTCCTTGACCATTTTCTTCGGCTACAGCTATTCCTGCACAAGCAGTACCGTGACTGGTTTCTTGTTCTCCAGGTAAAGGTAAAAAATCATTTTCTTTCAAATCTCTAGGCGCAATAACTTTACCCAAACCTTGAAAATCTGGATGATTTAAATCAAAAGAATCATCCACAACTGCAACCACCACAGAACGCACACCGCGAGTAATATCCCAAGCTTGTTCTACAGAAATATGAGAACCTATTCCTAACTGATTACCGCTATTATGGTTAAGATACCATTGCTGAGAATAGAGAGAATCACTAGGTTTATAATGTGGTTCTTGTTGAATAAAAATATTTGGTTCGGCAGCTAAAACTTCTGGAAGTGCTTGCAATTGGTTGGTAATTTTAATGGGATTTTCTGTGGCTTGTTTGCTAACAAGAAAAATAAATGTATTAGGTAGCCCTGGAACTGATTGATTTTCCATTAAGCTATATGTGGCAGCTATAGTATTAATTTTGGCAGAGTCCACCCAAGTCGCAAATTGAATTGTGATTTGGTCACTTAAATAAACATAAGTACCTGGATTATCTTTAAACTTGTAAACATGACTAGCAAAAGCTACCTTTTCATCAGCCCTTGCTTGGGACATGGCCGCGTCTAACCGACTAGGTTCAACGGTGAATACTTCTAATTTGGCTCTGGGGATAGTGCGCCGCCAAATGCCCCAAGAAACCTGAGATAATTGTTCAGGAGAAAGTTTGGCTGTCGGACGGATGGTAAAGCGTTCCCAAACTTTTTCTAAAATCAATTCTTCTCCACCACGTTGTAAAACAACTCCTTGGCTGCTTGTGGGTACACCTGTAGTTTGAGAATTAGAGGAATTAAGGCGATCGCTCATCATGGAATACTTGACTGAATATGCAGGGTTACAGGAACTCTATTCAACTGATGTCCAGTCTACATCAGAGAAAGTTGTGATCTAATTTTGCTGTATCTCAAGCACAAACCGAGTTAAGATACCCAAAGTTTCCATAAATTTTTTATAGACTTGTTACAGTATTTGACCCCATGAACCTTACTGCTACTTCTTTATCACTTATTGCAATTCTTAGTCTGCTATCACCTGTACAGGCTCAGTTAATACAGCTACCCGATAACCAAGCACAACCTATTGATGGTAATGAACCTAATACCCTGCGTCCCAACAGCCAAAATAATAGCTTGTTAAGTATGGCAGGTGGCGATCGCCTGATGAAAGAGGCAGAACAAGCTGTTTCCGGTCAAAACTACACCCTAGCTGCTAAAAAACTCCAAGAAGCACGCCAACTTTATAATCAGCTATCTAATTTTTACCAAGATTTAAATGCCAGTTTTTCCGGTATTGACATCAGAGTATCTGATTCTCAACGCAAAAAAGCCCTGGAAACTGCCCAAAAACGCGACGAAGCAACCTATCAATTAGCACTAGTACATCGAGCTTTAAATCAGCCAGAATTAGCAGTACCATTATTGATTCAAATTATTAAGAGTCAAAACCCCACACGGGAATTAGGTAAAAAAGCTTATCAACAACTGTTTGAATTAGGTTTTGTTGATACCGCTTATCCCAGAAAATAGTTGATAGTTAATAGTTGATAGTTGATTGTGTTATCAACTTCCCCTGCTCCCCTGCCTCTTAACTGTCACCTGTCACCTGTCACCTGTCACCTATTCCCTGATAATAATAGAGAAGTAAGTTTTTTTCAGGAATTGGGATGATTACTCCACAGCAAGTTGAGGACATGATTAAGGCAGAACTGCCAGATGCACAAGTTGAGGTGCAAGACTTAACAGGTGGTGGGGATCACTATCAGGTGACTGTCGTTTCATCACAGTTTGCAGGTAAGGGACTTGTAAAACAACACCAGATGGTTTATGGTGCGTTGAAGCAAGCGATGTCAACTGAAGCGATTCATGCCTTGGCTTTGAAAACATCTACTCCCGAAGCTTGACTAATTTTAGATTTTAGATTTTAGATTTTAGATTTTATATTTTGGATTTTAGATTTTGGATTTTGGATTTTGGATTGAATAAATTACATGAAAATGAAAAAATTGCAATCTAATCAAAATCTATAAATCAATCTAATAAATCAATCTAATAAATCAATCTAATAAATCAATCTAAAATTGAATGAACCTTGGAATTTTGAATCTCCGCAAAAAGGAACTAACAACAATGACACCGGAAGTTAAAGAAAAAATTGATAACTTGATCAAGAACAATAAAATCATGGTTTTCATGAAGGGAACTAAATTAATGCCCCAATGTGGTTTTTCTAACAATGCGGTGCAGATTTTCAATGCTTTGGGCGTTCCCTTTGAGACTTTTGATGTGCTTTCTGATTATGAAGTCCGTCAAGGCATTAAAGAATATTCTGAGTGGCCAACAATTCCCCAAATTTACATTAATGGTGAATTTTTAGGCGGTTCTGATATTTTGTATGAAATGTATCAAAAAGGTGAATTACAGGAAAAAGTAGAAGTAGCACTAGCTTCATAAATTGGGGACTGTGGACTGGGAAGATAGATGGGGAGATGGGGATATCTCACAAGGGTAGGTATTTTACATTGTCGTGAGGGCAAGACAAGGATGACTTGGAAGGACAGTGAACAAGGGAGGAAAACCCTACAAAATCAGATTCTCTTGATCACCAGAACAGTCCGTCAAAATACCATTGTGCGTATTAAATCTTCCTTGTCTACTTTCCCTCCGTGTCTTCCAGGTCTTCCCTTCACAGATAATATATATAAGATTTGCGTAAATTGGGGGAGAGTATATTTCCGTATAATTGCCAAAGCTGTAAGGAAATCGGAAGTAAATTTTCAAATTGTTGCTTGCCTTGTAAACAATGGTTTGTAAGCTATTGGTAGCTTTACTTATTTCCCAGTGATTTTTTATATTCTCAAGTTCATCAACAGATTATATGAATTCTGCACAAGAACTCAAATCAGAAATTGCTGCCATGCCTAGCTGGTTACGCCGTTCTATTGGTAAAGCTAGTGAAATTTCGACGGTACAACGTATTATTAAGCAGCGTCAAATTCATACTATTTGTGAAGAAGGCCGCTGTCCCAACCGGGGGGAATGCTACGCCCAAAAAACGGCAACTTTTTTACTCATGGGTCCGACTTGCACTAGGTCTTGTGCTTTTTGTCAAGTAGATAAAGGTCACGCACCAATGCCCGTAGACGAGGAAGAACCGCAAAAGGTAGCAGAATCTGTACATTTGTTAGGATTGAGCTATGTGGTACTGACTGCTGTTGCCCGTGATGATTTAGCTGACGGGGGTGCAGGTCATTTTGTCAAGACTATGGCAACAATTCGCCAAATGAACCCAGCAACGCAAATTGAGGTTCTCACACCAGATTTTTGGGGTGGTGCGGGTGTGGGTGAAACTGGTCAAAAGCACAGGATAGCTATGATTGTGAATGCTCAACCGGCTTGTTATAATCATAATGTGGAGACGGTTCGCAGGTTAACAGGTCCGGTGCGACGAGGTGCAAAATACGATCGCTCTCTGGCAGTGTTAGCAACAGTGAAAGAAATTGATGCCAGTATACCCACTAAGTCCGGTTTAATGTTGGGACATGGGGAAACTAAGGAAGAAATAATTGAAACAATGGCGGATCTGCGGGCTGTGGGTTGCGATCGCATCACACTCGGTCAATACATGCGCCCTTCTTTGGAACATCTCCCAGTACAAAAATATTGGACACCAGCAGAATTTGATGAACTGGGGAAAATAGCCCAGGACATGGGCTTTAGTCATGTTCGTTCTGGTCCTCTGGTGCGGAGTTCTTATCATGCTGGTGATTGGTAATTGGTAATTGGTAATTGGTAATTGGTAATTGGTAATTCAATTTTGGATTTTGGATTTTGGATTTTGTTCACTCCAATCTAAAATCTAAAATCTAAAATCTAAAATTTTCTTCCCCAGTCCCCAGTCCCCAGTCACCAGTCCCCAGTCCCCAGTCCCCAGTCCCCAGTCC
>NZ_JAQMTI010000157.1:0-2819 GCF_028329225.1 Sphaerospermopsis kisseleviana CS-549
TCACCAATCACCAGTCCCCAGTCACCAGTCCCCAATCACCAATCACCAATCACCAATCACCAATCACCAGTCCCCAATCACCAGTCCCCAGTCCCCAATCACCAATCACCAATCACCGAAATGGAGGAGAATAGAGTAAACCTCCTTTGGTGTAAAGTTGATTTTGACCACGGGGAAGATTGAGTTTTGTGTTTGTACCCAGGTTGCGATCATAAATTTCGCCATAGTTACCAACGTGCTTAACTATTCTGGCTGCAAAATCATTAGTTAAACCAATTCCTTCACCTAAATTTCCTTCTGTTCCTAAAAAACGCCTAATTTCTGGATCATTGCTATTAGCAAATTGTCCTATATTTTGGGAATTAATTCCTAATTCTTCGGCTTTTATTAAACTATAAACTACCCATTTAACTACATTATTCCATTGGGGATCACCTTGAGCAACTGCTGGCGCTAAAGGTTCAGAAGATAGCGAATCATCGAGAATGATATGATCATCAGGTTTGGGTAAAGTTGTGCGTCGAGAAACCAACGCCGAACGATCCGCAGTCACTCCATCACAACGCCCTTCTGCATAAGTAGCAAAAGTAATATTAATATCTTCAAAAACAACGGGTTTATAACTAATGCTTCGTTTTCGCATTTGATCCGCTAAATTTTGTTCAGTAGTTGTACCAGTTTGGGCGCAAATTGCTTTATCTTTTAAATCTGCTAAAGACTTGATACCGCTATTTTTGCGAACCATAATAGCTTGACCATCGTAAAAAACCACAGGGGCAAAATTTAAACCCACTGAAGTATCACGGCTTAACGTCCAGCTAGTATTGCGGCTTAATAAATCTACTTCACCAGTTTGCAAAGCTGTAAATCTTTCTTTAGCATTTAAGTTACGATATTCTACAGCATCAGGATTGTCAAACAAAGCCGCAGCTACAGCGCGACAAATATCCACATCAATCCCATTATATTGACCCTCAGTTCCCACAAAACTAAAACCTGGTAACTCACCACTAACACCACAAATTAGCTGTCCACTGGTTTTAACTTTACCAGCAATATTGCGAGTTACTTGTTGTACAGTGTTAGTGGCTGTATTTTCCGTTGTACCTGAATCACCCTCACAACCAGCAATAGTAAAAATGAAAGGAGCGATCGCCAGCAAAAAAGCTAATTTACGTACAAGCATAACTTAAAATAAATAAATGTGTTTACAGCAGATTGCATATTCATAAGGTACAAAATCTCAATTGAACCTACTAACTCCTAGACAGAAACAGAGTTTTACTCCTGACTTCTTGATCTCCTGACTCCTTGATCTCCTGCTGTAATAAGAATGTATCTACCAAAGAATAGAATACACCTTGAGGACAACTCACTACACAAGTAAATTCAATGCCCATAGCAGGTTAAACTAGGTGTGGTGACAGTCGCTCCACCGTTCCTTATGAGGCTTTTATGGGAGCTAATCTGAAACAAATAGCCAATTACTTAGATAACCTTGGCTGGGAATACCGCTTTGATGAAGCAGAAGACAGAATTATCACAGGTGTAGAAGCTGATCATCTAGACGATTTTCTCATAGTCGTGCAGTTGGATGAAGACGGAAAATTTTTCCGAGTTTTTGCCCCTCAAGTTTTAGCAGGAGTCAAAGAACATCCTTATAAAGCTTCTATTCTCCAGACAATGCTGGCCATTTCTTGGGAAACCAAAATGCTGCAATGGGAATATGATCCCTCCGATGGCGAAATCCGTGCCATTATAGAATTTCCCCTAGAAGACTCCATACTCACCGAAAGACAATTTCACCGTTGCCTAAGCGGGTTAATTCAAGTTGTTGATAGCATCGCCTTACCGCGACTCAAACAAGTGATGGCCACAGGTGAAGATCCAGGTAATATAGAACTAGGGGAAAGACTGTTACTCAGTATTCAGGAAGAAGCCCCAGGACTACTGGATCTATTAGAAAAAGCAATGGAAGCTCGGAAAAAGCGGGGAAGTTTTCCCAATGAGTGAAGCCGATCATTGCTGAAATAGCTATCACAGGCTTCGCCTTGAAAGTGAGAGTGTCAAACTCCAAAGTGATAACCTAACTAATATACAGAAATTTTTTAGGGCTGGATTTTTATGACATCCTATACAACCTCCTCAGCTAAAGCGGAAATGAGTGAACTTCGGCGGTTAAAAAGCTTGCTACCACCAGAATTACAAAGCTGGGTGACAGTGGAAGGAACAACCGAAGTAAGTCCACCCCTGATCCGTTGCGAAGAAATTGGTAAAGACCAAGTAGAAATTCAAATCGACTTGGTAAAATGGGATGCTTTAGCAATGGATCAGCGTAATCTTCTGTTTTGGCATGAAGTTGCTCGTATCCAAAATGACACCATTCCTAAAGATGGTTGGGAAATGGCCGCACTGGCTATTGGTTTAGGTGGTGCTGTAGGTGAATTATGGGTACAGGATGGCTTACTGCTAGTGTTAGCGTTGGCGCTTTGTGGTGTTTCCGGTTGGCGACTCTATCAAAAAAATAATGGGGAAAAGCAAATAAAAGAATTAATTGATGCTGACGAAAAAGCGATCGCCCTGGCCACCCGTTTTGGTTATAGTCTCCCCAACGCCTACAAGAGTTTAGGTAGTGCCTTAAAAACCTTAATTGACACCACCCCCGGTAAGCGTCAGCGTTCCCGCTATGAAGCCAGACTTTCCGCCCTCAAACGCAGCGCCAACAAAGCAAAAGCCAAATCTAGACCTATGGACGACGCAGGACTGTAGGAAGCAGGGAGCAGGGAGCAGGGAGCAGGGAGCAGGGAGCAGGGGGCAGA
>NZ_JAQMTI010000158.1:0-50133 GCF_028329225.1 Sphaerospermopsis kisseleviana CS-549
AGTCCCCAGTCACCAGTCCCCAGTCCCCAGTCCCCAGTCACCAGTCCCCAAAAAAATCTTGCCCGGAAAAACTGATGACAATAGCGGATCAGGTTGGATAATTTGTTAAAATTACACATCCATTTTGGGAGTCTGGTTAATGACAACAATTTTAGAAGCAAGTAGTATATATTTACTATCATCCCAACTATCATCCCATTTGCTGGCCGTAGCAGAAAATACAAAACAAGTTACCCCGGAATGGTTGCAAGCTTTTATTTTAGGTATTGTGCAAGGTATTACAGAGTTTTTACCGATTAGTAGTACAGCACATTTGTTAATAGTCACCAAAGTATTTGCTTGGAAAGAACTAGGTGCTAAAGATTTTGTGGATGCGATTCAATTTGGTAGTGTGATAGCGATATTATTATATTTTTGGTCACAAATTTCTAGTATTGTTACAGGTGCAATTGCCGCATTTCAAGATCAAGATTGGCAACGAGAAGAATGGAAAATATTGGTGGGTATTGCTGTAGGAACAATGCCGGCATTAATTTTGGGGTTTCTGTTAAAAGATGTTTTACCTGAAAGTGCATTAGTCATTGCTATAATGTCAGTGATCATGTCGATTTTATTGGGTTTGGCAGAAAAGGTTGGAACTCGCAAGCGTGGTTTTGATTCCTTACAAATTCGGGATGGTATTTTGGTAGGATTAGGACAAACTCTAGCTTTAATTCCTGGGGTTTCTCGTTCTGGTTCAACCTTAACTACAGCCTTATTTTTAGGATTAGAACGTGATACAGCAGCAAAGTTTTCATTTTTATTAGGGTTTCCTACTTTGACGATAGCTACCTTATATAAAAGTTTGAAAATTTTTCAGTTGTTTCAGGAAGGGCAATTACCAGATAATATAGTTTTATTATTAGTTATAGGGATTGTTTCCACCTTTATTTTTTCTTATTTATCAATTGCATTTTTGATTAGGTACTTACAAACAAAAAATACATTTGTGTTTGTTTGGTATAGATTAGCTTTTGGTTGTGCTATTTTATTAGCGATCGCCAACGGTTGGCAAGGATAATTTTCCAGGAGTCAGGAGTCAGGGAGAGAATATTAACTTTTGCCTTTTACCTTCTATTCCCCATTCCCTATTCCCTATTCCCTATTCCCTATTCCCTATTCCCTATTCCCTAATATATGTCTACCATTCAACCTGCAAAAATTACCAAGGTGCTACCTGAATCAATCGCCGCTGAAATTGGTTTTGAAGTTGGTGATGCGATAGTTGCCATTAATGGTACAAAACCACGTGATTTAATTGATTATCAGTTTTTGTGTGCAGATGAATTTTTAGAACTTGAAGTATTAGATGCTCACGGTAAAACTCATCAAATTGAAATTGAAAAAGATTATGATGAAGACTTAGGTTTAGAATTTGCAACGGCTTTATTTGATAATTTAATTCAATGTAATAACCGTTGTCCATTTTGCTTTATTGATCAACAACCACCTGGTAAACGTTCCAGCTTATATTTAAAAGATGACGATTATCGGTTGAGTTTTTTATATGGTTCTTATTTAACCTTAACGAATTTACCAGAAAAAGAATGGCAACGAATTGAACAAATGCGGTTATCTCCCTTATATGTTTCTGTTCATGCGACAGAACCAGAAGTGAGAACTAGACTATTAAAAAATCCCCGTGCTGGGCAGATTATACAACAACTCAAATGGTTTCAAGAAAGACGGTTACAAATTCATGCTCAAGTAGTAGTTTGTCCAGGAATAAATGATGGTGAACATCTAGAAAAAACATTAAGAGATTTGACATCATTTCATACAGGAGAAATACCAGCAGTAGCATCAGTAGCAGTTGTTCCTGTTGGTTTAACGCGATTTCGTCCTCAAGAAGATGAACTCGTACCTGTAACAAGAGAAAAAGCCAAAGAAGTAATTTCTCAAGTGAAATTACTGTGCCAAGAATTTAAACAAAAATATGGTTCTAATGTAGCTTGGTTAGCGGATGAATGGTTTTTAATTGCTGGTGCAGAATTACCAAGTGAAGCGGAATATGAAGAATATCCACAACTAGATAATGGTGTGGGTTCTATTCGCTTATTTATTAAACAATTTGCCCATGCAGCTAACGAATTATTACCAGCAAAAATCTTTCCTGCAAAAAAATTAACTTGGGTGGTAGGTAATGCAGTAGAAACGGCATTTAAACCACTGGTTAAACAGTTAAATAATGTAGAAGGTTTGGATGTAAAAATGCGTGCTTTATATAGTGATTATTGGGGGCAAAATATCAGTGTTACCGGATTATTAACCGGACATGATTTACTGTATCATTTAAAAGGGCAAGATTTAGGAGATGGTATTTTATTACCTAGTGTCATGCTCAAACATGGTGAGTTAATATTTTTAGATGATATGACAGTAGAAGAAGTATCGCGTCAGTTGAATATCAGCATATTCCCAGTTGCGGGAGTTGAGGAATTAATCAATACTTGTTGTCAGTAGACAGTTATCAGTTATCAGTTGTCAGTAGTACATCACCAATCGTTCGTTTTCAGACTCAATTTAAAATTTGGATGGGTACAGCAGCAAAGGAAAATCCCTATCGAGTTAAAGTATGGGAAAATCAGTTGTTAACTATAGAAAGGTTATTGCGGTACGGTGAGAGGAAAGTAATCAATTCTAACTCAGGGTTAACAGTTCGTTAGGTTATTTATGTTAATCCTGCGGATATTATCAGTAATTGAATTTAATCAATCAGATTTAAGCTCTAAAATTATTAACTTGATATAAATTAATAATTTAGAGCCAGTTTGTCTAGAGATTGAAGTTACTGAAAGCATGATTATGCAAAATGTAAATTGTGCGATCGCCATTATAAATCCATTACTTGTCAGCACTATAATTTGCACAATTTGTGTTCTCTAATAAAACTTTATCTATCTAGAAAATATCGATATTTAATATAAATTTAATGGTGATTTTTAGGTAAATGAACTACATTCTCATAAGCTGTTACACAGCTAAATTGTATAGGTATAACAATTAAACCAGGTAGTAAATCAGTTATGAGTCAGCATGAGAATGAGATGAAGTCCAATATTAAAAAATGTTCTTCCCATTCAGGGGAACGTTACTGGGGTCATGTAGAAGTCATAGAAGAGGGGGAAAATTATCGAATTAGTCGGGTGGAAATTAAACCTAGACACGGTATTAAACCACAAATCCATTATCATCGTCATGAACATTGGGTTGTAGTTTCTGGTGTGGCCAAAGTAACTTGTGGTGTTGAGGAAATATTGTTAAATAGTAACCAGTCAACTTATGTACCTGCTGCAACTTTGCATAAGGTAGAAAATCCTGGTTCTATTCCTTTAGTAATTCTAGAAATTCAAAATGGTGAATATTTAGGGGAAGATGATATAGAACGTCCTGAAGAATAGGTGATTGGTGATTGTTGACTGGGAAGAGTTTTTATCATTATGTATGAATTATGAGGTGAGGATAATTGATAGAGAAAAATGTTAAATTGCCTAATTCTTGGCAATCAATTTTAGCAGAGGAATTAGAGAAACCTTATTTTAATAAACTGCAAGAGTTTTTAAGTGAGGAAAGACAATCTTATAATATTTATCCACCAGAAGAAGATGTTTTTTCAGCTTTTGAATTAACGTCTTATGAAGAGGTAAATGTTTTGTTATTGGGACAAGATCCTTACCATGATGAAAACCAAGCTCATGGTTTATGTTTTTCTGTGAAACCGGGGATTAAACCACCACCATCACTGATGAATATTTATAAAGAATTGAAAGCGGATGTGGGGTGTGATATTCCCAATCATGGTTATTTGGTGAATTGGGCTAAACAGGGTATATTGATGTTAAATGCGGTGTTAACTGTGAGGGCGCACACACCAAATTCCCATAAAAATCAAGGGTGGGAAATTTTCACTGATGCAGTGATTCAAAAGGTTAATGAAAAATCCGATCCGGTGGTGTTTGTGTTGTGGGGTGGTTATGCACAAAAGAAGCTGAAATTAATTGATACTAGCCGACATTTAGTAATTAAATCTGCTCATCCTTCACCCCTTTCTGCACGTAATGGTTTTTTTGGTAGTAAACCTTTTTCAGCTATTAATTCAGCTTTAAGTGGTTGGGGTAAACCTGAGATTGATTGGGAGTTGCCGATTTTGGATTTTGGATTTTAGATTTTGGATTGTTTTTCTGAACTCCAATCTAAAATTGTCAATTATCAATTGTCAATTGTCAATTACCTAAAACCATCCTTCTTGTTCTAGGGTTTCGATTAATTGCAAACCACGGGGATCACCAACTCCCAGCAGTGAAGCTTTGGCATCTTCTCTGACACCCAAATCTTTATCTTCAGCAAAGGCTTGAATTAATGCGTCTATAGCTGTAGCATAGACTACATTAGAAGGTAATTCTTTACACAGTTGACCGATTGCCCAAGCGCAGTTACTACGGATGGCGGGTATGGGGTCTTGAACAAGGGCTTCAATTAAGGGAGGTATTGCGCCAATAACTACTTCATAACCCAGAGTTGCCATTTGGGCGAGGGCGCTGGCAGACCAGAGACGGACGGCGGAAATGTCGGTTTTGAGGGCATCTATGAGGGGGTTTAAGGAACGGCGATCGCGGCAGTTACCTAAAGCCCAAACTACACCTTTTCTGACATAGCCATTAAAATCGCAGTTAAGTTGATTAATTAAGGGTTCAACAGCATCAGGGCTGGGGTTACGTCCCAAGGCATAGGAGGCGCTGACTCTGACCAAAGGACAAGAATCGGTTAATAAGCGAATTAAATGGGGTATAGCTCGTTCATCTTGAATATCACAAAATGCACGGGCGGCTAACATTCGTTGCTGGGATTGAGGATCTTCCAAGAGTGCTAACATTGCCTCTGGATCAGGTTTAACTATTTCTGATTCAGGGGTAATAGGTTCTATTTTGTCTAGGGGGCTTTCTAAATCAGCTTCGTTATCAAGTAGGTTTATATCGTCTTCGTCGTACATAATATTTTTTAAAAAGTAATTATATAGGAGGCAGGAGGCAGGAGTTTTTTATTTTGGATTTTGGATTTTGGATTTTGGATTGTTTTTGTGATCTCCAATCTAAAATCTAAAATCTAAAATCTAAAATTTTCTTCCCCAGTCACCAGTCCCCAATCACCTAATGAATTTTATCATCCATAGGGATTGAGTTTGATAACCAAGATTTTGATAAAGGTTGAGGGCGGGGGTGTTAGAGGTAAATACTTGGAGTCCGATTTGGCGATCGCCCCTTTGTTTTGCCCAGTTTTCTATATGCTGCATTAATGCCTTAGCTATCCCCCGACGACGATGGGAAGGGACAACATAAAGCAAGAATATGTGAGCATGGCGATCGCCTGTAACTTGGTCTATGGCGTTACCTGCCCAAAGACAGGCTATGGGAACTGGTGATTGGGGATTGGGGATTGGGGATTGGGGATTGGGGACTGGGGATTGGGGACTGGTGACTGGGAAGAAATATTTACCTCCTGCCTCCTGCCTCCTGCCTTCTGTTCCCTGTTCCCTGTTCCCTGTTCCCTGAGTTTCATATACCCACCACAAAGGGGTATCAGTGGAGAAATATTGTTCCACTGTACAGGCGAGGTGAGAAAAATCTTGAGTAGGAAATAGTTCTTGGTAAGTACGCTGGATAAACTTAACCAATAGTGCTTTGTCTAAGGTAGAACCTCGGCGAATAGAATAGCCGTCCAAAGGAAAGTCAAAATTGGGCATGGGGCGATTCAATTTTGGATTTTGGATTTTGGATTTTGGATTGTTTTGAGTATCTCCAATCTAAAATCTAAAATCTCAAGTTTTCTTTACTGTCACCAGTCACCAGTCACCAGTCACCTGTTCCCTTGTTTACAAATTACTAACTATCACTCCAATGGGTGCGGGTGCGGCCATGTCGGAGGGTAGGAAAATCCGGGCGCTGACTGCGACTAGGGCAATCAAAAATACTAGAACTACGAGTAGGGGGGCGATGTATTGACGAAAAAAAGCCATATTCGGGATTGTAAATAATGAGGTAACTGGTGGAAAACCAGTTAATGTAAATTTTTCTTAATTTATTTTAGCGAGTTTGGAGGCAGGAAAAACTAAAGGTTAACGTGCATCCCGATCCAAATCATCCAGGACTCGTTCACAATACCAATTTTCTGGCATTCCGGGATAATTTTGCTTGGCTTGTTCGATTAATCTTTCGGCTGCGGCTACGTCACCGGATAATCTGGCAATGAGTCGGTTTTTGAGGTAGTTACCTGTAATTTCTTCGTCTACCTGATTAGGTAGGCTGGGAGTGGAGGGCTGTAACTGTTCTCTTTTTAGTTGCCAAAATAAAACGTAGTAGAGTGTGCCAAAAATTAGAACTAAGCTGATTGTTCCCAGGAGAGTGAGGGGGCTAAAGAGAAGATATCCTAAAACTAATTGTGAGAGTACGTAGCCCAGTAATAAACCTGTGACAACGAGGACGAATGTACCGACAAGAATTACTACTTGGTTTCCCATATATCCTCTTCTTCTTCAAGTCCTGGTCTGGTTGCTGTCACTGGTTTGGGATTCCAAGGGGCAAAGAAAGGTAATAGGAGTAGTCCCGGTATAGCAGCAACAATACTAATCACAAAAAATAAAGGCCAACTTGTAGTTTTTGCTAACCAACCTGCTGGCGCAACTAGAATATCACGACTGACGGCCATAAAACTAGAAAGTAAAGCATACTGTGTGGCGGAATAACGCTGATTACACATATTCATTAAAAAAGCAACAAAGGCGGCTGTTCCTAATCCTGCACAAAAGTTTTCGATGTTGATTGTGAGTAAGAGAACCTGATAATTTTTCCCAACTTGTGCAAGTAAAAGATAAGCTAAGTTGCTGATTGCTTGCAACCCACCAAATACCCAAAGTGAACGATTCAACCCAATTTTACTCAAAAATGCGCCTCCTGCCAGTGTACCAACTATGGTGGCTATTAGTCCCATGCCACCTTGAATTGCGCCAATGTCGGTTTGAGTAAAGCCTGTTTGCAGCAAAAACGGCGTGGACATATTATTCACAAAGGAGTCGCCGAGTTTATATAAGACTATGAACAGGAGACTTAAAGAGGCGTAAACTATGCCCTGACGCTGAAAAAATTCACCAAAGGGTAAGATGACGGCTGCGGTTAAAGATTCTGGTGGGATGGTTTCTTTTGGTTCTGGTGCAAATAAGGTGGCTATAATACCTACTGCCATAGCCACTGCCATTAATAAGTAGATTGAAGACCAAGGTATTTTATCAGCTAGGATGAGGGCTAATGAGCCTGTGAGTAGTAATGCTATGCGATAACCTAAAACGAATACGGCTGCACCTGCACCCATTTCTAGTTGTTCGAGTATGTCGGTGCGGTAGGCATCGGCGGCTATGTCTTGGGTGGCACTGAGGAAGGCGATGGCTACGGCGTTGATGGCTAGTAGTTGTAGGGCTTGTTTGGGTTGTTGTAAGGCCATGCAGGCGATCGCTATTAATAACCCTATTTGTAAGATAATTAACCAACCCCGTCTCCTGCCTAAAAAGGGCAGTTTAATCCAGTCTAACAAGGGCGACCAAAGAAATTTTAAGGAATAGGGCAAACCAACAAGGCTAAATAAGCCAATGGCAGTTAAATCTACTTTTTCAATGGTCATCCATGCTTGTAAGGTTTTGCTGGTTAAAAATAAGGGTAAACCAGAGGAAAAACCTAGTAATAATAAAGCCGCCATTTTGCGGCTACCGAATACTTTTAATAGCGATTGTACTGGGTTCATGTATTAAAAATTTTCTTACCATTGTTGCTGTTGACATGACTATTGTGTAGTTCATGTCTAGATACGTCTGAACGTTGTAAAATCAGGATTTTACTTTTTTTGTTGCCATTTCTATTAAATCTTCAATTCTCTTAATATTTGGATCTCCGGCTAAGTATCCTATTCCTCGATGTAGGTGTAAACGAAATTGGGTGATGAGGGTTTCTTTATCTGTGTCTAAACCGTCGTTGTGACAACGTTGTTTCAATGCCAATAGCAATATATCAGCCATTTCTCCCCCAAATACTTTCCAGGTTAGTTCTACGTTGCTATCTTGGGGGATGGGTACGGGTGATGGGGGGGCGGTTTCTGCTAGGGAACGACAAAACGCCCATCTGCATAGGATGTTCCATTGTTCTATTTTGGTGTTGCGTTTGAGTTTGAGTAGTTGATCTTTGGCTGTTTGGGATAGTCTAATACGTTCTATTGGTGATTCCATGATTTTGGTAATTGGTAATTGGTAATTGGTAATTGGTAATTGGTAATTGGTGATGGGTATTAATCTGTGTCTTTAGTGTTGCCAAGAGAATTTAAGTAGGCGTTTAATTTTGGTGACAGTTCATCTATTAATGGTTTGAGAATGTTAACTTGTTCAATTGTTAATAATTTGCGAACATAATCTAATCTCATCCAATGAATTGTTTCATTTAGAGAACCTCTATCAATTTTAATAAACCGTTTATTATCTTGAAAATTATAACGTCCCCTTCCTTCTGCTATATTTGACCCAATACTATCTGCTGCACGCACAATTTGCTTACCTACTGTATCTTTATAAAAACTATCCCATTGTATAACTATTTTCCAAATTTCATTGGCTAATTTTTCCGATAACCTATAAACTTGCAACTCCTCAAAATCTGGTCTACCCATATATTTTATTCCTCACAATTACCAATTACCAATTACCCATTACCAATTACCCATTACCAAGTTACCAAAAATAACCGTCTTTTATTGTAGTTTCTCTTTTACCGGAGTTATATTGCAAGAGGTATTCACGGGCGATCGCTTCGTTTTCTCTCAGGAGTTCTACTTCTTTTTTGGCTATTTCTGTGTCGGTGGAAAGTAAGATTACTTGATGACTCGCTGCGGGAAAGTATCTTTCTACTAGGTTGTTTCTGTGGGATGAGTCGAGTCTTCCTAGTGGTGTGTCAATAGCAACGGGTAAACGTTTTCCTGATACTTTTGCTAAACCCCAAAGGAAGGCGATCGCTAATAGTTGTTTTTCTCCTGCTGATAGGCGATTTTTAGGTACTGGTTTTCCTTTTAAATCATATAATGATATACTAAATGTCTGGGCATCAATGGCAATTCTATGAACTAAATCTGATTTATGCAGAAGATAAAGAAAACAGTTTTTTACTTCTTCTTCTAATTTATTCAATTTCCTTAATGTCAATTTTTCTCTAAATATCTTTAAGGTTGCTTGTACTTTAGTGACTGCATTAATTAAATGTTCTGTACTTTGATATTTCAAACTATCGCTAGTATAGTTAGTTAGTTCTTTTTTGGTTTTTTCAATTGTTGCTTGTAATTCTAATAAATGACGTTTTAAAAACTCTACATTACTATTTGCTTTATTCCATTCTCTTTCGGCTTTTTCCCTAGCTTGTTGTAATTCTGCATAAGCTTCTGGTGCTGCTGCTGTTTGAATTTGTCTGTCTATGGTGAGTATTTGTTCTTCGTAATTTTGCAGTTCTAATATTTTAGCATTAGCTGTATTTTTGGCAATTTGTAAACGATAGACGAGATTATCTAACAAAGTTAAACTTTCTTCATCAGCATTTAACCAAGTGGTTTCTGTAGATGAATTAACAGCATATAATTTATCAATATCTTCAACTAAGAAATTTTGAATACTGTTAATTTTCTCTAATTCTAAATTTAGCTGATTGAGCAAATTTAGTAAACGTTGATCTCTAGCAATTAACACATCCTTTGCTAATTGCATTTGTTGAAATTTTAACTCTTTTTCCCCTTGGGTTTGAATTTGGGATAATAAATTAGGAATTAACCCTAATGGTAGCACATCTTCCGCTAATTCACGTAATGATTTACGGATATTTTCTGCATTTTGAACTTGATTTTCTTTTTGGGTGTCTAGTTGACTACGTTCAGCAGCGAGTTTTCCACCTTCAGAAATATATTTATTTAATGCTTCATCATATTGAATTTTTAAATCTTTTAAATCTGTTTCTAATTTTTCTAATTCTTTTTGTTTATTATTTTCTTTTTGTAATTGTTCTGCTAAACGGTTTTCTAATTCTTCTAATTTAGCTAAATCTTGTTTATCAGCAGTTTCCTTTTTCTTACGATTCACTAATATTTCTAAATCTACTGCTAATTTATCAGCTAATTCTAATCCTAAAAGTCCATTAATAGCATCTACAACTACAGCAGGTGGTGTTTCTTGTTCTGCAAGTTCTTTTACTTGTTCCCCATCAAACAGAAATAAATTAGAAATACCTAAAGGGAGAATATTTTCTATATATTCATCCCAAATAGTAGCTAAAGAATCAACAGGCCAAGTTTCATCTTTTCCTAAAATTCCTAATGAGTCTTTACCGTCTTTGGGATTTTTTTCCCAAGTTCTCACTACACGATATTGAATTGGTTTATCGTCTTCGATGTGTTCAAAAACTAATTCAATTCGGGTTTTATTAATGGGATCAGCTTGACTATTGACACATTGAGTTAAAAAATCATTATAACTCAAGTTTCCTCTAGTAGAACATTGGGCGCGTTGTCCATATAATGCGAGGCGAATAGCATCCATTAATGTTGTTTTTCCGCCACCATTCATTCCTCCTAAAAGGATGATAGGGCGAATATTATCTTGATCTATTCTGGGATCAAGGTTGATGACTTGTCTACCAGCGTAGGGACCGAAGTTTTGCAGTACGAGTTCTAGGAAGATCATGAGAGTTAAAATTTAAAAATTAATAGTTTTTTAAACGAACCACAGAGGCACAGAGAAGCCAATTTCTAGAACGAGAAATGAAGGATTTATTTTTACCTTTTATCACCAATTCTAAAAATTTGATTAGCTGTTAAATTCAAGTTAGGAAATGCCGCAGAAATTAACACATCATTTCCTGTAAATTGACTAACTTGATATTCTCCTTCAATTAAATTATGTATAGAAATTGTTGGTTGTTTAGGATTACCAATATATCTTCTTCCACCTAAACCTAGATAATCAGTGATCCAATATTCAGAAATACCTAATTTTTCATATTCAGCTAATTTGATTAAATAGTCATCTTGCCAATTTGTGCTAACTAATTCAATTACTAAACGGACAGTTTCACCTTGGGTAATTGTAGAACGTTTATTCCATAAAGGTTCATTATTAATGACGTTCCAATCTAAAACAATGACATCGGGATTATAACCAGATTTGGCAGAATCTACTGGTTTAATAATACATTGTCTGGGGATAAAATAAGGTAGGTTATTTTGTTCGATTTGTACACTTAATGTCTGTGCTAAAAATCCTGATACCTGTTCATGTGTTCCCGTTGGTTGCATTTCAAAAATGACTCCATCATGTAATTCAAACCGTCCATATCCATCTGGATACCAGTCAAGAAATTCTTCTAAGTCTATAAGTTGTGGTAATGTTTGTAACATAATCTACTCCTCTTTTTTCTTAAATTTCATACTCGCAAAATTTGCTGGTTTATTTGGTTGTTCATTTTCTTCTTTTTCTGCTGTTTCACCGATATTTAATTGTTTAAATGCTGCGCGAATTGTGGCTATATCTCCTTCACTTGCTGCTTGTCGTAAATCTCTTTTAAAATGGGCATAATCAATAGCATCTTGTTGAGAACGAGAACTGGTTTCAAAGCATTTTTCTAAACTATCAAAAATCCCTACTCGGCGCGTTTTTTTCTTAAATTGTCTTTCTGTATCTAACAATTTCGCCATTAGTTCTAATTGCATTGCGTCACCTTGACAGATTTCTTCTAATACTTCCCATTCATCGCTACCTAATAGGCTATAATCTGCACCAGGACGGGGATCTTTAAATTCTTCTCCTGTCACTTCTTGATAGATTCGGGGTAAACTATCATCAAATTCGTGTTTTTCTTCTAACCATATCCGGCGAATTTCGCTGAGTTCTTCCATAGATATTAAGGTGATATCTCTCATGTTTTCGGGGGCGTTTTTTCTCATTTCTGTTTGGGCGGTTAATAGTTTCCTTAACCAATATTCTCGCCAATATTTTGTATAAGGACCGGGTATGGGTACAACTGATATTTCACCATCTTTATTATTACGTTCAAATAATTGAACTTCTCCTCGTAATCTTCTAAAATCTCTTTTTTCTCTATCGTTTTCAATATCTAATTCTCTACGAAAATCAACGATTGGTTGCATCCATTCTTTTTCTTCATCATTTTGAATCATCGCGTTCAAAGATGTATCACGTTCAACCAAGGTACAAACCCAGCAACCAAAACGGGAACTTCCACAACTGGGAGTAGAGGTATCAACAACTAAAGGACATTCATTATCCTCTGTTGATTCCCTATACATCACAAATAAATCTTTATTGCTATGTCCCCAAGGATTTTCCCACTGCATTAAATATAACCAAACTTCATCAGTTCTCCAATCTTCAATAGGACTATAAACTAAGGAATTAGGTAAATTTCCATTAGGACTTAGGCGATCGCGCACTCTTTTTTCTTCCATTCTCTTCATAGTAGCAGCGCGATTTCTACTTTCAGTTTTGCGAATCCCTAACACAAGAATTGTTTCTCCATCTCTTCTGACCACATCACGAATAAAACGGTTAGATGGATTAATTTTTAAACGTCCGGTACACCAACGGAACTTCTGACGAGGTGCGGGATATCCTTTACCAATTAAACCCACCCAATATGTTTCTTGTGTTTCTGGTTCTAAAATATGTGGGATCATTGGCATTTTTTGTTCTTGGGCAGCTTTTTTGATATTCTTATGAGAATTACGTACCCAAGCCGAAACATAGGGATTTTCTACACCCGTATCTGTGGTAATAACATGAATAGTTTTAGTTCTTTTTTCTGGTGGAAGTCCAGAAATAGCATTCCAAATAAGTTGTAACGTTGCTGTACTGTCCTTTCCCCCAGAATAACCCACAACCCAAGGTATTGCATCCAAACAATATAATTCCTGAATTTCTGTGGTGAGAACTTGAATATAGTCTACCAATTCCGCTACAGTGCGATTTTGCTGATTTTTACTGTCTGTTTGTGGTGCTATAGTCATGACTCCCTACCTGTAATTATATAGATGTACCTGGATTATATGTATTGAGATAAATGCAAATTCAAAAATTATTTATACTAAGTTAGTTTACATTAACTTTTAAAAATTGTTTTTAAAAACTATACTTTTAGTATCCAATATTTTGGAAAAATAAGCAACTCAGTCTCAACCTTAGTTTTTAAAAATTAACCTTATGGACAGCCAATTTGAACAAAATTGTAACATTTCTCAACAGTACATAGAAAATGAAACTCAAGGTCAACAGATGTTATCTACATTACTCAAGACATTTTTTGACAAACAAGACCAAATTCTAGTTCAGCAAACAAAAATGGGAGGTGTTGAAGCTTATGTGGGTTCTGTTACTTTAGAATGGTTTGCAAAGAGAGTTAATTTTGCTTCTACATTACCTCTGTTGCAAAAAAATTATAATTCCGAAACCGAGAATATTGAAATTGATGCAGATAGTATTGATGAAGTTCAGCAACGTCCGTTAGATTGGTCGCGTCAAGCTGCGTTAGTACAATATTTAGCATCACGAAAAAACCATAAGTTTCCCCCGGTATTGGTTGTAATTAATCAATCTTGGGTTGATAATGCAAAAGCAGATGAGTGGAATAGTGAAGGACGTGCTAAAAAAGCTACTACAGATTTTATTCCTCTAGATAAAAATGGTTCTTTTGGTTTGTTAAATGTAGCGGAAGAAAATGTTAGTATTTATGCTTTAGATGGTCAGCATAGATTAATGGGAGTTCAAGGTTTATTAGAATTACTGCAAACTGGTAAATTGAGAAGATATAAAAAAGATAAAACTCATAGTGATAGTTATATTACTCTCTCAGAATTGATAGATGATTCTCAAATTGATGTTGATGATCTGCAAAATTTACCACAGGAAAAAATCGGCATTGAGTTTATTTGTGCGGTGAATGCTGGAGAAACTTATACAGAAGCAAAACAACGAGTTAGGTCTATTTTTGTTCATGTAAATTTAATGGCTGCACCTTTAACAAAAGGTCAATTAACCCAGTTAAATGAAGATGATGGTTTTGCAATTGTAGCGCGAAAAATTGCGGTGACACATCCACTTTTGGCAGAGAAAGAAAAGCGCAAACCGCGTATCAATTGGAATAGTGCTACAGTAGCAAAAAATTCTACTGTTTTGACTACACTGCAAGCTTTACAGGATATGTCTACTACATATTTAGGGCAAAAATTCCCCCATTGGAAACCTTTAGAAAAAGGGTTAATTCCTCAACGTCCAGATGATGAAGAATTACAAGAAGGAATTGCAGATTTTACAGAATTATTTGATTATTTAGCGAGTCTTCCCAGTTATAAAATTTTAGATCATGAAGATACACCAAATTTAAGACGTTTTAGTTTTGAAAAAGGTGGTGGTGAGGCAAATATTTTATTTCGTCCAGTGTCTCAAGTTGCTTTAGCGCAAGCTTTGGGAATTTTGGTTTTTAAAAAAGGTATGTCTTTAGAAGCTATTTTTAAGAAGTTGCGAAAATTTGATCGTCAGGGTGGTTTTAGTGAAATGGAGTTTCCCCATTCTTTATGGTATGGGGTTTTATATGATCCTAATAAAAAGCGGGTTCAGGTTTCAGGAAAGGAGTTAGCGGTGAAGTTGTTGGTTTATATTTTGGGGGGAATGACTGAAAAAATGGAGGTTGCACAATTGCGTAAAGCTTTAGCCGATGCTAGAACGATGGAAAATAATACTATTGGTTTTGATGGTAAGTTGGTTGATCCGCAAGATGTAGGACTTCCATCTTTTCTTTAATTATTAAATAAGAATTGACGGATTAGTGCCACATATTCTACTATTAGATATAGTGTGTTCTATTTTACTGTATGGATGGCATTAATCCAGGTCAACAACTACGTGATCTGCTAAAGACAATATATCCTTTAGACTCAGAGAGCATAGTTATTACTGAGGACAATTCTTTTGTATCTAGAATAGATTTTGGTTTGGTAGCTGGTGGGAATTTTATGAAACTTGTTTATGACAGTAGTATAAACTATCTACTAAGAAGATTAATAAATACAGCTGACTATCTCAGAAGAAAGTATGATTCAGATATGTTTCCTCCTGAGAAATTCTTGATTGAATTGAGGCGTTTTCTTACAGAAAATACTAATATTCAGCAGGATAAGATTGAACAAATTCTGTCTCTTCTGATACTATGTCTTGATGCAAAAAATAAAAAATTAAAAAATTCTAAAAAACAACGAATTTTTAATCAAGCGAAATCAAATAATCAACTATGCTGTTATATATGTGGTAACTCATTAGAAGAAATAATAGAAGAAAACAAAACAGTTAAAGATTTAGAAATAAAAGAAAAAAGTCAAGTTGAACATATCTGGCCAAGAGCAATGGGAGGATCTAGTGAAGAATTTAACCTAAAGTTATCTTGCCCTTATTGTAATAAAGTCAAGAAAAATTATATAGATGCTGCGGATTTTCATTATGAACAAATGTGTCTAGTTAGTGATAAGAATGATCAGAGTTTTTCAACCGAGTTTGTAAAAGATTATAGAATAGCTATATCAGCCAAAAGTAACTACAGTTGTAGTGTATGTGGTAAACCAGCGTTAACCGTAGGTCCATTAAAGTTTGGTCGTGTTAATCCAAATGACAGTTGGCACTTCTTAAATATAGAAGTATATTGTAACGAACACAGTCCAGAGTAAATTCAATAATACTGTTATTAAATTTTAGGAGCATTTATGGGAAATAAAACTTATTTTGGATGCTTAATAAGACAAAGGTTGGATAAAGATACTATACCCTTCTTTGTATTTTACGCTCGCGTTAAAGACATTATACAATGGGCTGGTGTTAGAAGAGCAGAGGATTCAAGAGAAGGTACTCAACGAGTTTTAACACCTACTAGAAGAAAAGCGATAACGCGATTTGTAAAATCTGGTTCAAAAAATACAATTCCTAACAATATTTTGTTAGCATTTGAACCAAATAATGCAACATTTACTCCTTTGCAAGACAAATTATCCCAATCTATTTCTGACATAGAAATACATAATAACTGCGAAAAAATAATGGAATGGGGTATACTTCAATTCTCTTTCGATAAAGCAAATAAAGATTTTTGTGCTTATGTTGTTGATGGACAACATCGTCTTTATGGTCTATCCGATTACGATGCAGAAGATTTACCTATCCTTGTTGTTAGTTTAGTCAATGCTACTGTTGAGGAACAAGCATTCCAATTTATCGTAATAAATAACAAAGCAGTTAGAGTAACCACAAATAATGTTAAAGGTATAATTGCGAATTTAAATGAGGAAGAGTTACAGTTTCGACTGCTAAAAGCTGGAGTCAAATATGGAAATACATCTCCCACACTACGAGATATTAATGATTTAGATACCAGTCCTTTCCAAAATTTATTAGATTGGCCTTACAATAAACAAGGTAATAAGTTAGTACCAGTTTCCGCTATAGAGCAATCTTTAAAGTATTTAAAAACAACATTTACATTTTTAGAAGAGGATGATGACTCTTTGTTTGAAATATTTTGTGCAATTTGGAGAGCTATAAAACAAAATTATTCTACAATATGGGGAACAGATAATAAATTCATGAAGAAAGTGAATATTAATTCACTAAATGAGTTTATTGTTGAGCGTTTAAAATTTGCCTGGGAATTGAGTATTGTAGATATTTTTGATTCTGAGCAATTAGAAAATCAAGTTTTAGGAATTGTTAGATTACTTCCCAAAGAATTTTGGGAAGAAGAATGGTCTATTACACAACTTCAAGATAGTGCTGCTGTAAGAAAACAAATAAAGGAAGATTTATCAACATTAGCAGATAATTGTAAACTCAGAAGAGATTGGTACAAAGATTTGAAACTACCTAGAATAATTCAAGATATAGATTAAAGATTTTTCTTTTTTCTCAAGACAGGAATCTTGTTAAATCAAATTCCTCGTCTTCTTTTTTATTGTTAAGTTTTTCATGCTGTAAAAATAATAAAATTCTTTCAGAATAATCTACTGCTCCCCTCAGTTCACCTTGTAAAACTTCTAAACCACCATTAGCATATTCTTCAAAAATTTCATTACGTTGTTTTTCAAATTCCTCATCATTAGGAGATAAAATTTGAATATTTTGAGTTTCTGTAATTCCCAATAATTTAATTATAAGATCATATCCTGATACTGCAAAAACTTCCAAACGAATAGGAGATGGTTCACGTTTAGAAACTTCCTCAAAAGGAACACGCTTCTTATACTTAACCCCCAAAGCAGCAGCAAAAACAATCACATCAGCGAAAGTTTGAAAAGGACCATTTCCCCCATCAGAAGAAATTAAAGACTTCACCAAATCAGCCTTATCCTTGGCCACCCTGATTCTACCAGATTCCGCCATAATCTTAAAATCTCAACTCCCAATATTTTACAACAAATGGTACTAACTAAAATCAAAACTTTGCTCTCTTCCCTTTGCGTCTACCCTGCGGGATCTCCTGACGGAGATTGCGTCTTTGCGTGAGAAAAAAAATAAAACACAGATGAACACAGATAGACGCAGATAATATTTGTCATCAAAAATTAACCTGCTTGATCCTTAAACTCTTCATTTTCTCCCACCAAAACCACATTCTCATAAATCAAAGACAAAGGAAACTGAAAATCAACACTTGTTAAATGAACCTCATCACCCTCAACAAAAGGATGTAATTCCCAAAAACCCCGATCATTTAACCTAAAACATTCTAAACCGATTTTTTGAGAATCAATCAAAACATATTCCTGTAAACTAGAAAAATTGCGATATTTTTCAAACTTTTTACCCCGATCATAAGCTTCCGTACCCGGAGAAAGTACCTCAACAATTAAACAAGGAAATTGCAAAAACTTAATCGCTTGTCTATCTTGAGGATGACAACTCACCACCACATCAGGATAGAAAAAAGGTCCATTTTCAGAAACTCCAACCTTTGCATCTGACATCAAAGCACTGCACTTACTTCCCCGTAAATGACTTTTCAAAGTAGAAGCTAAATTTAAAGCGATCGCAGCATGAGGAATAGTACCTCCAGTCATTGCAAAAACTTCACCATCAAGATATTCATATTTAATTTCCTGTAACTCTTCCCACTCTAAAAACTCTTGGGGAGTGAGATAAAACCGATCAGAAATAGCAACCATTTTTCCTTTCTCCTTTTGCGTTCTTCCCTTTGCGTCTTTGCGTGAGATAAAAAATAGAACGCAGATGAACAGAGATAAACGCAGATAAATTTTTCTGTTTCTCTCTGCGACTCTGCGACTCTGCGTGAGAACAATTAACCCCTTTCCACCTCCATAATTTCAGTATACTCAAAACCACTAGGACTTTGACGAATCAAATAATATTTCTCCCCATTCACCTCCATAAAATCCTGTTCACAGTCAGGTTTAGAAGAATAATAAGTTAACACATATTCCTTACCAATTCTTTCTAAAATTTCCTCCTCAACCTCCACCCTCCATTGAGTTTTCGTCACTAAAACCACTAACTGATTTGCTAATTTAGGAATAGTTTGTGCAATGTGACGACGAGAGTTAGCGTCTAAACTTCCAAAAGGTGAATCCATAACAATAGGAAAAGTGCTACTATCAGGAACCATCATGATTTTTCGTTTTTCACTCCATTCCCGCACTTTATCAATAATACTCGCAATAAATGATAAACTAAGAATTTGATTTTCTCCCGTAGATGCTGCTACCAGTGCTTCTATTCCTGTGGTATTCTCAACTAAAGTCAGTTCATATTTTTCCGTAATCTTAGGAATATAAGGAGTGACAGAAATTTCCGAAAATATTTCCTGTACTCGCTTTTCTAACTGCAATCTAAATTGTTTCTCCTGTCTATTTTTCACCTCTGTTAATCTTTCAATTGCGTCTTGAGTTGCAATAATACGACGCTGTGCTAAAATTTGTCTTCCTTCATTTTGTTTTTGTTTAGCAATTTGTTTGACTAATACATCAACTTCTGTTTTCAGGTGAGAAATTTCCTGTTGGTTTGCACCTTGTTCTCGGTTTAATTCATCAATTTTCCCTTCAATTCCATCTAACCGTTTTTGTAAACCGCTAATATCTTCATTGGGATCTTTTCTCAAGATTTCTTCAATATTATCTAACTCACCTTCTATTTGGGAAAGTGATGTTTTGATCTGACTAATTCTTGCTTGTTCTCTATTAACATTCTCCCAAAAAATATCCGCTTGTTTATCAATATCATCAACTTGCGCTCCCATTCTAATTGCTGTTTCTTCTACAGAGGAAGATCCGGTTTTTTTCAAAAGTGATTTAACGTGAAAATGTCCATTTCCTCCTTCTTTTAATTCTGCTCCACAAATACATCTTCCTGTTTGAATTAATTCCGCGACAAATTCTTTAGAAATTCCTGATTTTAATTCTCCTTTTTGTTTTAATTCGCTGATAATTCCCCGAAAATTTGCATTTGTTTGACCTAATAATACTGTGTATGCTTGTTTGGAAATAATCTTTTTCAGTGCTTCTTTAGTTTTTTTCAGTTCTTCATAACTACTACGTTTTTGAGTTTCTAAACTTTCTCGTCTTTCTTGTAATTCTCGCACTGCACTGAGTTCTATCAACCGACTGCTGATATCTTTTTTAAATGTCTGTTGATTTTCTAACTCTTTTTTAATTTCTGTTTGTCTTTTATTAATTCTTTCCATTTCTTGTTCTAGTTTACTTTGCTCTTTTAATAATTGTTTAGTTTCTGCATCACCAATAGCAGCAAGTTCGTTATCTAAGGTTTTCTTTGCTTCTTTTAAATGTCTAATTGCTAAGTCAATTACTTTCACTCCTAAAAATGTTTCTGTTGCTTCTGCTATTTCTGCTTTTTTATCAGACCTCACAATTTCTTCTATGCGTTCCCCATCAAAAAAGAAATATTGATGTAAACTTGCTGGTAATATATTATTGATAATCTCTTCTGCTTGTTCAATGGGAAAATACCATTTACCGTCATCTCCTACGGTTTGAATAATTAATTTTGTTTTTGTTGCTTCCATGTTGGTAGCATTTTTATAAACTCGACAGGTGCGTTTTGCTCGGTATCGGTTTCCTTCATGTTCCCAACCAACTTCTACCCAACATTCTACAGGTTGTTCATTTTCTACTTCTGCGATCGCTCTTTTATTTACTAACTGTTCTGTCGCAGCAAACGCAGCAGTAAATTTTTCATATAACACCCAGGTAAACGCATTTAATAAACTGGTTTTACCTGCTCCATTATTCCCATGAATTATTGTAGTATTTTTAATATCTCCCGTCGCAATGGTAATTTCTGGAGTCTGTCCATAAAAAGAACGAAAATTACAAAGTTTAATCGAGGTTAGTTTCATTCCTGCACCACTTCTTTCACTGCTTCTTTGATTATTCCTAAAATATCATCATTAATTGCACCTTTGCTTTTTCTCGCAAGTCTTGATTTTTCTAACCTACAAACTCTCTCAATTATCTGTTTAACTTCCGGTGGTGCAGTATTAATTGGTGCTTGTACATCTTCAATATTTGATTCTGTAGACATAACGGGTTGTAAAAATAGACTTTTCTATCTATTTTAACCATCTTTGTCAACATTTAGTAATCAGTTATCAGTTATAAAACTTTATAATTTCTAATTTAATATAGATTTTTAATTATGAAACTGCATCAAAAATAGGTAAAAACTTATGATTTGGCGGCTGGAAAGGGATTGCTTTTTTTATTTATTCCTGGTAAAGTTATCTTTACAAGCTCTAATAATGGGATATTGCTTGTTTTAAAAATTTCAGCAACACTCCATTATATTAGAATAGTACCGCGCCCCCAGCGCCGAGTCAACCCCTCAACTATCAATTTTCGCCCCCCCAAGAAAGAAAAATAAATGAAGAAATCTATAGATATAGCATTTACCAAGTTAGTGAGGTACAGAGTTTTTTGTCTTTGGGAATTGGGAATTGGGAATTGGGAATTGGTAGCAGTAAATAAATGAGGGTGTACCTCATGAGACTGGGAAACGCTATAGATGCGATGCCCACACAAAAAGATGGTAGTACAGTACGGCGTAAATAAACCAAGTATTAGATAGCCAAAACTTTACCCTTATATGTCCACTTGAAAGGTTTAGCCATTGTTTAGCCAAATTCCATGAAACTGGGAATTAATTACCAGGCTTTATTTACGCTGTTTGTTGAGATTCAGTTTCTACCTTCTGTCCAATTTTGGGTTCTGTACCTGTCAGCAACCTTTCAATATTACTGCGATGACGAATAATTACATATAAACCCCCAGCAATACTAAACAAAACATAAGCTAAAGGTTGCTGGAAAACCACCATCAAAATAGAAACAGCAACAGCACCAGAAATAGAACTTAAAGAAACGATTTTAGATATAGCAATAACTACACCAAAAACCCCCAAGGTAGCCAAACCAACCGGCCAATTCATGGCTAATAAAATACCCAAACTGGTAGCCACAGACTTACCACCAGTAAAACCTAAAAAGATTGATTTACTATGTCCTAAAATTGCCCCTAACCCAACCAAAGTTACTAACCAAGGTTGCCATAATTGCACATTTAAATTTGCAGGTATGACATTATAACCAGGAGCAAAATTGAATAAAGCATAAACCAGATTTATGGCTAATACTCCCTTCAAACAATCAACAAATAACACAAAAGCCCCCGGACCTTTACCCAAAGTTCTCAGAACATTGGTGGCACCAGTTGAACCAGAACCAACTTCACGAATATCAATACCTTTTAATAACTTACCTGCAAGATATCCAGTGGGAAAAGAACCCAAAAGGTAAGCTAATAAAACCACTACCCCACACAAAGTCAACCAAATAGCCATAATTTTATTAGAAGTTCAGAAGTTCAGAAGTATGGCTAACGCCACGCTTACTTCGACTGCGCCCTTCGACACCGCCCTTCGACACCGCCCTTCGACACCGCTCAGGACAGGCTCAGGACAGGCTCAGGACAGGCTCAGTACAAGTCGCTATCAGGAGTCAGGAGTCAGGAGTTATTTATTTTGGATTTTGGATTTTGGATTTTGGATTTTGGATTGTTTTTGTTAACTCCAATCTAAAATCTAAAATCTAAAATCTAAAATTTTTTTCCCCAGTCACCAATCACCAATCACCAGTCCATTCCCTATAATTAAAAATCATCATCAAAATCTCGATCGCGCATCATTTTCGGATCTGGTGCAAAAGCTAACCACAAAGGGAATTGTAATAAGCCTAAACTAATTTGCTCCTCAGAATCATCAATGATAATTAACGGCATTTGATTAGATTTAACTAATCTATCTGCTTTTTGGGCTAAAGCGTTAGGTGATTCAAATAATACCACACCTCTGTCTGGTCCAAAATCAGGACGACCAATACCTAAACAATCTTGTAAACCCCGTCGCCATTCGCCCAAACGTTCGGGACTATTAGCTAAAATCAGAGTACGTAGGCGATCGCCTCCGGCACTACGCTCCGCGTAATCGCCATATAATTTATGTAAAATCGAAATTGCCGCTGAAGCAATCAAAATATTCTGCAAACGACTACCCATTGTCCGCAGCGCACCCCGTCCTCCTAAGGTAAAAAACCAGTTAGATACTCTTTCAGCGTGAACAGGTTCAAAAGTGCGCCTTAACTGCCATGCAGGACCATAATAATCTGGTTGGTTGCGATATTGATCAATTAAACGGCGAATTTGTTTTGTTGTATCTTGAAACTGTTGTTGGGCAAATTGCAAAGTCTGAGACTGTTCTTCAACAGGTTTGGATTCTTTTTTCGCCTCTTTTATGGCTGGTTTTTCTCTTTCTTTTTCCCTCACAGCCGGCACAAGTTGCAATTGTTCCGCTGCGGCTGCCAAATCTTGTAAACTACCTGTGAGATAATCTTTAAAACCCTGTACCCGAATAGCCAAATCTTGAGACGTACCTGCAAAAGTCGTTCGCATTTCATTTCTAATGCGTTCTTGTCGTCGCTCCAGTTGTTCTACAGAAATTTGCAATGCCTGTTTACGCTGTTCTAACAATGAAAGGGACTCTTGCACCATTTTCGAGAGTGCTGTTTGAGTTTCGCTAACCTGTCCCTGAAGGGTTTTGTAAGTAATTTGCAGTTGAGATATTTCTGCTTTGAGTGCGGATTCGGTTTCCTGTAACTCAGCTACTCGTTGCGCTGCTACTGCATATAGTGAATTAAATTCTGATTCTGATTCCAGGAATTTATTATCTATTTTTTCTACTGTTTCTACTGTTTCTACTGTTTTTGACGTTTGTGTTTCTGTGTTCATCATTGCAGACTCTACATCAACTTCCTTTGCTGATGGTTGTGCTGGAGTTGATGTTTCTGTCTCTAATGGTGAATCATCCGATAAATTTGCTGATATTTCCGCCTGTTTTTCATCTGTGGAAATTTCATGCGGCGTTTCTTCCCACCAGTCATCTATCGGTTTTGGAGTTTGGGATTCCTCTGGGTTCATAAATAGGATTGTAATTATTAACGCGACTAAATTATAGCCGTAGTACGGGCGTTTTTCGGGCAACCACGGGGGGTTTGCCCCTACGGACTCCTGACTCCTGCTATAGTTATCAGTTATCAGTCTACCAACCGTTGACTATTCATATTCTGGGACAACGTTCTTCTAAGCAAGATTTTAAGGTCTTGGGGTCAAATAAAATCGGTAAAAAGTGAATGCTGTTGATTTCTTTAAAGTAAAACAAAATGGGAACTCTATCCCAAAAAATCCGCCAGTTTTGCCATTCTCGGTAAGGAAAACGCCGAATTAACTTTTCACCCCGGTAAAGATCAAAATCAGTAGCAGTAAATTGAAATCGCAAGGTTACAGCTTGCAACATTAAAAATAATCCTAGCAGTGCGATCGCTCCTCCAACCCAAGGTTGCAACAGCAGTAGGGGAATAGAACCAAGCACCAACACAATAGGGATATTGTAACTTGGCTTGAGTTCCACCGTAGATAGGGCGTTAGGTACTGATGAAGTAGTCATAATTTTAGTTGGAGGGAACAGGGAACAGGGAACAGGGAACAGGGGAGAAAATTTTAGATTTTAGATTTTAGATTTTAGATTGGATCTGAAAGAACAATTCAAAATCCAAAATCCAAAATCCAAAATCCAAAATCGAATCACAGTCCAGGAGTGAATCCTCCACCTGTTCCTTGAAACATTAACCATGATAGAAAAAAGTTGCTAATAAAAATAATCAGCAGGGCGGTAACAACGGCAGTTGTGGTTGATTGTCCCACACCTTTCGCTCCTCCTGTGGTGGTTAAACCCCAACTGCAACCAATAATAGCAATTAAAACGCCAAAGCAGCCTGCTTTAATCATGGCGCTAACGATGTCCCAAATATCCAAGAAGTTACGGGCTGAGTCTAAAAATACTGTATCTGAGAGGTTGTAAATATTGATGGCAACTATTAGTCCCCCACCCATGCCAGTAACTAAGGATAACAAGGTTAAGATAGGCAGCATTAATAAACAAGCCAGGATACGAGGAATAACTAAATAATCAATGGGGTCTGTTTTTAACATCAACAGGGCATCTATTTGTTCTGTAACCCGCATTGTGCCAATTTCAGCGGCAAATGCAGAACCAACTCGCCCAGCTAAAATCACTGCTGTTAGCACTGGTGTCAGTTCTCTGGTTAAGGCTACTGCTAATACTCCCCCAACTAAGTTTCCTGCGCCAAAGTTGATAAACTCCCGTGCTACCTGTATTGTAAATACTGCACCTACAAAAACGGCCGTCAATAAGGCGATAAACAGGGAATCTGGACCGACGGCGGCTAGTTGTTCTAAGGTATTACGGCGATGGATTTTGCCTTTCATCAGGTGAACTATCACTTGTCCACCTAAAAAAATCGCTGCTAGTAATCGCTTGGTCCATGCACCTAAACCGGATTTGGATATAGTCTGGCTCAATGTTTTCTATCTAACTCAGTGAATGCTTTAAGAATAGCGAAAGTTATTGGTTTTTTGTGAGGGAATAGGGAATAGGTAATTGGTGATATAATTTTGGATTTTGGATTGTATTTCATGAACTCCAATCTAAAATCTAAAATCTAAAATCTAAAATTTTCTTCCCAATCCCCAATCCCCAAACATTAACTTAGTTTAAAGATTCTCTCAGAAAATTAAGCTGCTTCTTTTGCTTGATTAAATATATTACGACGTTGTTAAACGCCAAAAATCTTGATATATCAGGTATTTTCCCCTTTGGAAGCCATCAACATAGCCTCATCACTTGAGGGTTATATTAACTTTTCTTTTAATGAAAACTTAAGATTTTTGACAAATTAACTTTTCAGGAGCGATAGCACGTATTGTAGAAATTAACGTACTGCTTCTTGGCTATCATTCACCTTACTCTTGGAGATTGCCTGATTATGAATCTTTTTACCAACTTTCTCCGATCTTTCTTGCTTACTACTGTTTTCAGTTTTATTGCTCCGATATTCTTGGTGGGCGGTATATTAATCTGTTTATGCCTTTTTGGCTTTGTCCCCGGTTTGCAAGGACTAACTGAAGAAGTACCCGCTCAGATTTTGCATTTTCTGGCTACTTTTGGTACTGGTAGTCCTATCAATGGCTTATTTGTTATCAGTCTTACTTTCGGTTTTGTGGGTGGGCTTTTTGATATCTATGCTTATTATCGGTATCAAATACTGCGTATTGATTCCTAAGTAACTCAGAAAGTTAGATAACGTCTCTCTTTGATTTAATGACAATTAACAACTAAATTAACTTTCTTATAAACAAATCTGCTGCTATCCCTGACTTTAACTATTTTTTGGCATAGCTCAGTTATTGCTGTGATTTTTTGTAAGTAAGCTTTTTTAGTCATTAGTCGCTTGTGACTAATAACTCTGCATTATGCTGTTAAATTGTGCTGTAAAAAAATATAGATGTATGAGCAACTGTATAATTGCTGTACTGTTACCAACTTAGATTGTGTTTTGGAAATGGTGATTTTTGACAATCACGCAACAAACCAGTACAGAGTTTGGTTGAGAATGGAACATTTAAAGAAATATTCCTTTATTAAGAAATATAGCAAACAACACTATAAACCAAATCTAAAAATTTCCTTAAAATTTAAATAGCTTCATACTTGCTGGTTTAATCTTCTGAAAAGAGTCGAAGAGGTCATCTGACCGCTGGACAATTTATATTAAATCTATTAACTGATTAGATTACTCATGATCTGGCCGTTTAAACCCAAGTTTCGTAAACAAATTGCTCGGATTGAAATAACTGGTGCGATCGCCAGTGCTACCCGCAAACGAGTGTTAGAAGCCCTAAAAACAGTAGAAGAGAAAAAATTTCCCGCTTTACTGCTGCGTATTGATAGCCCTGGGGGTACTGTAGGAGATTCCCAAGAAATATACAGCGCCTTGAAGCGATTGAGCAAAAAAACCAAAATCGTAGCGAGTTTTGGCAATATATCGGCTTCTGGAGGCGTTTATATTGGCATGGGAGCGGAACACATTATGGCTAACCCAGGCACAATTACAGGTAGTATCGGCGTGATTTTACGGGGAAACAACTTAGAACGTCTGTTAGAAAAAGTAGGTGTTTCCTTTAAGGTGATCAAGTCTGGACCTTATAAAGATATATTATCTTTTGACAGGGAACTGACAGAACCAGAAGAAAACATCCTGCAAGAATTGATAGATGTCAGCTATCAGCAGTTTGTAGAGACAGTAGCACAGGCTCGTTCCTTGGAGGTAGAAACAGTTAAAAATTTCGCTGATGGGCGCATTTTCACCGGAGAACAAGCCTTAGAATTAGGGGTTGTAGACCGTTTGGGAACAGAAGAAGATGCACGACGCTGGACAGCGGAATTAGTCGGACTTGATCCAGAAAAAACTCCTTGTTATACGCTAGAAGAACGTAAACCATTATTGAGTCGAGTTCTACCAGGTAGTAGTCAGTCGAAATCACAAATTGCGGCTGGAATTGATTGGCTGGAATTTGAAATGTCTACAAGTGGTTTACCCTTGTGGTTATATAGACCGTAGATTAATTGTCAATAGTCACTAGTTACCAGTCTGTGTACTGATGACTAATGACTAGTGACTAATAACTCATGACTAATTCAGGAGGACTTTGGAAGTGGAATGGCAAATGCGGGCAATTCGTGGTGCAACAACCGTTGCCGAAAATAGCGTAGAAGCAATTACAGAAGCGGTGACAGAATTAATTAATGAACTGGAACGACGGAATAAACTAGAACCAACAGAAATTTTAAGTGTTACTTTTTCTGTCACCCGTGACTTAGATGCTATTTTTCCAGCAGCGATCGCCCGCCGTCGTCCTTTATGGGATAGTGTAGCTATGTTGGATGTCCAACAAATGCACGTCGAAGGCAGTTTACAGCGTTGCATCCGCTTTTTAATTCACGCCTATTTGCCAACTTCCGCCCCCGTTCACCACATTTATTTGCGTCAAGCGGCTAAATTGCGTCCAGATTGGGGTTTACCGCAAACTTTACAAACTTCTCAGCACCCGCTAGAAACTAAAGTTTAAAATATAGCAGAATTTAGGAGTCAGGAGTCAGGAGATCAAGGAGTCAGGAGTCAGGAGATCAAGGAGTTAGGAGTCAGGAGTAAAACTCACTTGATATCACAACAGACAAGTCGCTTAGGACATAACTTGATGATCAAACCTACACACCCAAAGACTTTTCACACTGTCACCTGTCACCTGTTTCCTGTAACTTGCCATATATGAATAATTTAACAATCAAAATTGAAAAGTTATTAGATACTGATTTTGAGGAACTGATCAAAGTTAGTCGAGAAATTTGGTGTAGTCACTATCCTGGAGTTATCAGTATTGAACAAATAGAGTATATGTTAGATAAAATGTATGCTCTTGAAATAATTGAAAAAGAAATTTATCAGCTAGGAATATTTTACGATAAAGTCGTTAAAGATAATCAAATAGTTGGTTATTTATCTTATGGTGCGGAAGTAAAAGATAATCTTAATCATATTAATTGTTTGAAATTACATAAATGTTATTTATTACCTGCGCTGCATGGGTTTGGTTATGGAAAAATGATGTTATCTCATGTTTGTCAAAAAGCGAAAGAAATGAATTTGCAGAAAATCATACTCAATGTTAATAAAAGTAATGTAAAAGGAATTACAGCTTATACTCGATTTGGCTTTAAGATTATTGAGAGTAAGGTAATAGATTTTGGTGGTGGTTTTGTCATGGATGATTATATTATGGGTTATGATATTTAAGAGATAGGAAATAACCAATAATTCAGAGAATGTTTTTATCAAATACAACTATTGGGCGCATTGTCTATCCTCATGCACCAAATCATCTATAAATGATTCACGTTCATCTTCTGACATAGTAAGCTGTTACACAGCTAAATTGTATAATCCTAATATTCTGAACTCTTGTGTAACAGGCAAGATGCCTGTTCCACTTATACAAATTAAATGCACAACAGCTTATCCCAATTTAAACCTCGTTCAGTACATAAGTTACGGAGTTGGTTTTCAGCATACTCCATCCGCAACTCACGCTTATTTTCACTATCCTTAGCTAGTTCTAACAATACTACCCGTTTACTTTCTGGGGGTAGCTGTTTAACTAATTCAATTACCTGTTGATCGATTAATGTCAGATTTGGCATAATCATTACCTCCTTTTATATTTTACACAAATAAAGTGGTTTGTAGTTATATTTTAGTATGGTGTGTTAGTGACAGTGTAACGCAACGAAAATAAATGATGTGTAATTATGGAGATGGTTTTTTAATCACCATAGTACCAGCTAAGATATCATGTAAAGAACGATGCTTTTCATGAAAGAGGACAAAAATTAAATCTAGTAAACCAAAAGTAAATAAAGTCAACAAGAGTTTAACTATAAATCTCCAAGTAGCACGCCAAAAAGAAATCTGACTACCCTTTGTATTAGTAACAACTATTTGAAATATTCTTTTTCCAAAAGTTGATTGTTTACCAGAACTTTCAAATAATACAAAATAAAGCCAATTAAAGATGATAGAACCACCCAAAAATATAGTTGCTGCAAGTTTTAAACAAATATCATAGTATCCACAGGTGTGACCTATAATATATGCTACTTGGTATAGAATAAAACCAATCAAAATAGAAATTACTAAATCAATGACAGAAGATATAATGCGCCTCCAAAATGGATATGTATAAGAAGTTGCTACTTGATTAACTGCTCCAGATGTAGATGCTACGGTTTGAACATTAGCAACAGAATTAGAAGATTGACTAGAAGAATTAGAGGTTTGAAATGCCGGTGAAGAAGTGTCAAAATCGGATAATTTTTGCAAAATCTCCTGTGTATCTTGCGGACGATTTCCTGGAAACGGAGATATTAAATAATCAATTAAATATAACAACTTTTGGGAAATACCTGTGACATCATCTTGCCAAATTAGCTTTCCATTTCGTGCATCTTCATGAAAATTATCAGGAGATTTACCAGTTAACAAATAAACAAAAGTTCGCCCCAAAGCAAAAAAATCTGACTGCGGTACAGCTTTACCATTTACTTGTTCCAATGGTGTATAACCTGCGGAAATAATTCCTGTAACTTGCTGTCCTGCGACTTTCTGCATGAAAGTTTGTGTAACTTCCCGTGCTGTCCCAAAATCAATTAATACTAACTGCCCATTGGGGCGTAACATAATATTAGGTGGCTTAATATCTCGATGAAAATAATTTTGTTGATGGACTTGTTGTAAAATTTCAACTATCTGTTTCAACCATCTTACAGCAGCACGTTCACCGATGGGTTGATGGTTACGTTGAATCATGTATTGTTCTAAGTTCATTCCCTCAATTTTTTCCATCACCAAACAATGCAGGGGTTCTTTAGCATCTCTAGGAAAATAAATAAAGTAACCATCTGATTCAACTTTAGGAATACCGGGATGGTTGAGTCGTTTTAACACTTCCGCTTCTTGCTGAAATAGTTCCACCGCTTTAGGAACTGTATTAAACAGAACCTTGAGAACTTTCTTTGCACCAGAGTCTTCCACTTCATAGGTTTTACCGAAACCACCACCACCCAAAGGACGAATGACTCGATAACACCCCTCTAAAAGTAACTCAGAACCACAAGCTTGACAAAATAAGGGTTGTTTGGGGTTTTGTGGTTTGGGACAGCTAGGATTGATACAGTAGCTCATGCACTGCTACAGGATAGGTTTTTGATACTTACCAATTATAAGCATATAGCAATCCTATCTGATGTGTAAACTATTATTTCAATTCCTATAATATTTCCAACTTCGTCATAGTCTAAAATGATTCCTGGTTTTTCTTCATCACTTTCTTCAATTTCTGCATTACTAAAGATAATCCTTAAAACGTCAACTTCTGAGTCATAAGTAATTTTCATGATTCGCTCCAGTATTTCTCAATTTTGCTAGTTCTGTAAGAAGCTTCTAAGCTATCATTAATCTCTTTAGTAGCTATTTTCTGTTAGTTTCTGCTTATTGAGTTGGGCGGAAATAATTCATAAAAGTTTATTAATGCTCTCGATAAACATTGTAAATTTGGATTTTAATTTAAGATTACTTTTTACCACCCATAAAAATAAATATACTGTAGCGACTATGCCAAAACGCATACTTGTAGAAGTAAATAGTTGGTTTAAGAGAGATAGAATTGTCCGTAATTTAGAACTTTTTCAAGATGTTATTGTTATTTCTCTTTGCGTAGGTTTATTTTGTGTGATGCTCATCAGATTAGGAGATATGTTTATCTCCTTTTTGCATCCATTAGATTTGCGGGAAGTAACATCTGATATTTTGTTTATCTTGATACTTGTGGAATTATTTAGGCTTTTGGTTGATTATTTGCAAGAACATAGTATTTCTGTAGGTGCTGCCGTAGAAATTACTATTGTTTCTGCGTTAAGAGAAATTATTTTACGTGGTGTGTTAGAAATTCCCCGTGACCAAATTTTTGGAATTTCTGTATTTTTGTTGGTACTAGCAGGAATTTTTATTGCTAGTCCTTGGATAAATAAGTTATTTGGAAACGTCAACATTAGTGAAAAAATGAGTGAAGATTAAGGATTTTATTGACTTTAAAAGTGAAGATCAAGGATGTCATTTACTTTAAATAATTAGGGCGGGCAAGATGCCCACCCCACAAGATTTGATTGAGAAATACAGGAATTTAATTTCAGCGATAGGTAAGTATTCAGCCCTCAGTAATCAGCTATTATCTGGGATTTATAAGCCCCCTCAAAATACTGAAAAATTAGCCTGAAAAGGAGTTTTAGCTGACTGCTGATAGCTGAATGCTTACAACAATAATTAAGGCAGAATAAACCCATACTTTCTAAATACAGCTTTAGCTTTATCACTAGCTAAAAACTGAGAAAAATTCTTAGCTGTATCAACGTTTTTACTGCGTTTGAGTATGGCTAAGGGATAAATAATTGGAGAATGATATTTTTCGTCAGCCGCAACGACAACTTTGACTTTATTAGAAATTTTGGCATCAGTAGAATACACTAAACCCGCATCAGCATTGCCACTTTCTACAAATGATAAAACTTGACGCACATTGTTAGCAAAAACCAGTTTTGATTTGATATGATCCCAAATTTTCAATTTCTGTAATACTTGTTGTGCATATTGCCCTGCGGGTACGCTTCTAGGTTCACCAATAGCTACTTTTTTGACTCTTGTATCTTTGAGATTGTAAAAACTACTAATACCAGAAATATTACCTGGTACAACTAAAACTAGGCGATTTTTAGCAATGATGGTACGACTACCAGGAAGTAAAAGATTTTTTTGTTCTAAAGCATCTACCTGTCTTTTTGCCGCAGATATAAAAACATCCACTGGCGCACCTTGTTCTATTTGTTGCTGTAAAGCACCAGAGCTACCAAAGTTGTAAGTAATGTTGATGTTGGGGTTGGTTTGTTGGTATAGGGGCTTAATTTCTTCTAGAGCCTCTTGTAAACTTGCAGCGGCAGATACCAGTAAGTTGGTATTAGACTGTGCTACTACAGGGGCGGAAGTAAGGGTTGGTATACCAATTGCTATCAGCATTGTGGTTAATGCTATAGCAATTAGTATCATTAATCGTCTTCTTTTCACGGAAAAAAGTGTTTTTGAGAAATTTTCTTTCATAATAATTGACACTCCGTGGAGTATTGGCAATGCTACCAAATTTTTACCATCTAAGTTGGTAGATATTGACATATCTCCAGTGAGGAAAAATGTATGTTTAAATACGATTTGTATGGTTTTTGATTGCTGACTTAAATATTAATTATAAAATCCAGTAATTTTTATTACTGAAATAAACATAAATTACCCAGAAAAACATCAGGTGTTTATTCCCAAAACCCTATATACTAGACTAGAATTTCATAGATTTGAGATTTTTGTTAATTGCGATACCATAAACTACTAATTTTTCGATGAAATACGAGATAGTTTTTTAGATTTGGGAGTAGAAACTAAATCCAGTATCATCAAAAAATCTAAAATTCCGGTATGGTGTGAAAATCAACAGAGGAGTGAAATAATGGATTTACGCCAAGATGCCTTGCAAATCCTCAAAGAAACCAGTAGAACTTTTTATATACCCATCAGTATTTTACCGTCAGGATTGCAAGAAGCTGTGGCCTCAGCATATTTGTGTATGCGTGCCATTGATGAAATTGAAGATCATCCAGAATTAGATAATGCTACCAAAGCGCATCTGTTACGCAACATTAGCCAAACATTGCAAACTGGGGTTGATGGTTTTGCGGTAGATGCTTTTGCTGTAGGATTCAAAGGTTACGAAAATTCCTTAGCAGAAGTGAGTCTACGGGTGAGAGAATGGTCAATACTAGCACCTGAAAGTATTGCCCCTCGCATTTGGGATGCAACAGCAGCAATGGCTGATAGGATGGCTTATTGGGCAGAAAGAAATTGGAAAATTGAAACTGAATCTGATTTAGATCGTTACACATTTGGGGTGGCAGGTGCGGTGGGCTTGTTACTCTCAGATTTATGGTCATGGTACGATGGCACAGAAACTAACCGTACTCAGGCGATCGCTTTTGGTAGAGGTTTACAAGCTGTAAATATTTTACGTAATAATGCTGAAGATTTAACCCGTGGTGTAGACTTTTTCCCAGAAGGTTGGCATCACGAACATCTACAAAAATATGCTCGTCGTAATCTGTCCTTAGCTGATAGTTATACTAACTCTCTCCCGCCAGGACCTGCTTTGCAGTTCTGTCAAATTCCTTTGGCTTTAGCTCACGGTACACTGGAGGCGTTAGCCAATGGTAAAGAAAAACTCAGCCGTAGTGATGTTTATGCTTTGATTGAAAATTTCATTGATGTCAATGTCATAGCTGGTTAAATTGGCAGCATCCCAATTTTGAAAAAATAACCGCCGCTACACCAAAAACTCTCTGAAACCCTCTTACCTTTGTGTACTTTGTGTCCTTTGCGGTTCAATCAAAAAAAATAAACTTACACATTTGGGATGCTCCCGTTAAATTTAATCAACTTTTCATCAATTGATAATTGACAATTCTCAATTGTCAATTATTAAATAACACTTCCCGCACCAAAGCAGCCAACTTATCAGCACTATCGGGAGTTGCGATCGCTTTTGCTTTCTCTCCCATCTTGGCTAAATCTGCTGGAGATTGCAACAAATCTAAAACCTGCTTTTGCAAAATTTCTGGTGTCAACTCAGACTGCTGAAAACTCAACGCCGCACCAACTTCAGTAAACACCGCTGCATTAAAAGACTGATGATCTTCCGCTGCAAAAGGATAAGGAATTAAAATTGCTGGTGTACCACACACCGCCAACTCGGTTAAACTCCCCGCACCAGAACGACTAATAGCTAAATTAGCCCGTCGTAACAAAGCCGCCATATTATCGTAAAAGGGTAATGATATATACTGGGGATGTTGTAAACTATCCGCCTCTGGATCGCGATCGCCTGTTAAATGTACAATATAAGCACCAGCATCAAACCAAGCCGGAGCAGACTGGCGCACCAACTGATTCACCGCTACCGCACCTTGACTACCGCCAAAAACCACAATTAAAGGCGCACCATCAGGGATAGGTAAATCTAAATTTTCTGCAATTTCCTGAGCCAAAAATTGCGATCGCACAGGAGTACCCACACAGACAGTTTTAACACCAGGCGAATACTTAGCAGCCACATCAAAACCCACAGCCACCGCACTGCACCAAGGTCCAAAAAATCGTGTCACCTTACCAGGTAAAGCATTAGATTCATGAAAAACCACAGGTAAACCCAAAGAACGAGCCGCAATCACCGCAGGACCAGCAATATAACCGCCAGTAGTAAATAATCCGTGGAAATTTCCTTGTTTAAGAATGCGTCTCACCTGCAAAATTCCACCAATGAGTTTAAACAGGATACCCACAGAGGCAAGACTTAAACCTTGTTGAAACCCTTCCACAGCAATGGTATGCAAAGGATATTGGCTAGGTACAAGCTGAGTTTCCAGTCTATTGGGGACACCAAGCCATTCAATTTCATATTCTTGTAATTTATCAGCTAATGCGATCGCCGGAAACAAATGTCCACCAGTCCCACTAGCAGCTATGAGTAATTTTAACCGTGCGTTTGGCATTGAAACCTATATTTCCTAAAACCATCGAAATATATCATGGTTATGCAATTAATTTACTCGAAGTCATCCGAATTAACAAAACTGCAAAAACCTTGATTAGTTAGCATAGTGATAGCTGTCACCACTACTGACAACCATTTAACAATGAAACCGCCTTCCTTTTAACATATCCATTACAATCAAGGTAGCGCCAAACATTTTACTTTATGCGGTTGTTGATAAATACAGCAGATTACATCTCCATGAGGTACAGAATCTCAGTTGCAACCTAGACATAAATAGAGTTTTACTCCTGACTCCTGACTCCTGTAAGGGCGAAGCATTCGGAAGATAACCTTTTCATAAAATTGATAATTTATCGCCTGAATGCTTCGCCCCTACTTCGCCCCTAAGACTCCTGACTCCTGCTGTAAATTCCTGACCTTCTGTGAGTAAATCAGTAAACTATAATCAATGACTAATATTATTGCTTTATTAATGAACCACAACAAAACATTAACTGGCAGTATTTCCCTGTTGTCCTGCCTACTGACACTGAATTTAACTAGTAATGGGCAAATTGCTCAAGCTGCTCAACCGGAAAATGCACCCCCAGCACTAAAAAACCTCCTCACACAAATTGACACAGCCTCTAGTCGGGGTGATATTAAAGGCGTAATGCAATTTTACAGCCCCAAATTCACTCATGGCGATGGATTAAACCGCCAAACAATGGAACAAGCTTTAAAATCTTTCTGGCAGCGATATCCTCAACTACGATACAGCACTAGACTAAAATCTTGGAAATCAGAAGGCAAAACCATCATTGCAGAAACAGTCACCACAATCACAGGTTTACCATCTTCTAACCGTAATAATCTAGCTCTCAATGCTACCATTACATCCCGTCAGCGCATTGCAGGTACAGAAATCCTGCACCAAGAGATTTTATCCGAACGCTCCCAGCTTACCTCCGGCAACAAACCACCCCAAGTAGAAATTAAATTACCACAACAGGTAAAAGTTGGTCAGAAATATAGCTTTGATGCTATTGTCCAAGAACCATTAGGTAATGATTTCCTATTGGGAAGTGCTATGGAAGAAACCATCCAACCCAGCAAATATCTCAACCCCACACCAGTAAATTTAGAATTACTCTCTGCTGGAGGACTATTTAAAACCGGAACTGCACCATCTACCCCTGGACAACAATGGATTTCTGCGGTCATCCTGCGTAATGATGGCATGACAATGATTACTCAGCGTCTCAAAGTTGTGAAAAAATAGGATTGGTGATTGGGGAAGAGGTGATTGGTGATTGGGGAGAATAAGATACTGCTTCTTGCCTTCTGCCTTCGTTAAGACAATTTTGCCCTTCACCTTTCTCCATTGACTTAAGTCAACAACAAGTCCAAAATCCTATTTAATAAGATATTTTTCTGGTCAAAATTTGTTTGATTAAAGTAGTTAAAAAAACAAAATGCAAGTACTAGAGACTAGAGAAAAATCAAAAGGATTACCGATTCGTTATTTAAGACATGACCAAGCTTAAACTATTACCGTCCATCAGGATTCCATTTTTCCAGAGCTATGTATTCGTTCTGCACCAAATCTAAAGGTTGGATGACACCAGTAGAACTGGAAACTTTAAACCAATAAACCGGACTGGTAGTTTTATCTGGATGATTTTCAAACACTCTCACTATATAAAAAGGTCTATCGGTAGTAGGAGAACTTTCAACAAGTGCGGACAAACGAATACTGCCTTTAGAAAGACTTTCAATCTCTTTGGCTTTGCGTTGTACTTGTGGCAGATTCCAGACAGAATTGAAGGCTGTTTGTTTGTCTATTGTGATAATGTGAGCAGTAACTTTGACAACGGCTGGTTTTTTTGCTTTTGCTGACTCTAAAGATGGTGAATCAAGTACACTTTGGTAATGATAATTGTGATAAAGATTATTGATTGTCAATCCTCCTATCAACCCGGTTATAAATACAGCAATTAAATGGTAATAGGTGTATTTTTTGTCCGGGTAATAGCTGACTTTTTTTTGAGGGTAATAGCTAAATTTTTTCCTATGAAAATAGGCTAATTGACTTTGAGGAGAATAGGTTAATTGTTTTTTCGTATTACCTCTAAGCATAGAGATGCACCTCCGTAATTGTGTAATTTTTATTCCTGTTTAACGATGATACCAGGGGTTGTACCCCCTATGTCTAGTCCTGACAAGAATACAGATTTTGTTGTACGTTGTACTTAGACTGCTGGAATTTACGGCATAAAGTTTTAACCTTTTCTCTAGCTACAGGAGGATAAACCTTGGTGATCCCCACTCATACCATCCTATAGCTAATCTGAAATTTGTGGGTGAAAGTCCTGATACAGACAGCAATGCTCCCCACTGATATCTTCTCCAGTTACGGACTTCAAAGGCAAAAATTTTTTTGTCTCATACCTCTGAATCTATTAAAATCTATGGTGAATTGGGTATAAACTCTAAAAAACAGCTATTACCTGTGACTATGACTAAACAAACCAATATAATGATCGTTTTCGATATTGATGGTGTAATTCGTGATGTTAGCGGTTCTTATCGTCGCGCTTTAGCAGATACTGTAGAGCATTTTACTCATCAAGTCTATCGTCCCACAGATGTAGATATTGATAATCTCAAATCTGAGGGAATTTGGAATAATGATTGGGAAGGTTCTCAAGAATTAATTTACCGTTACTTTGTGAGTCAGGGAAAAAATAGAGAAGAATTAGCATTAAATTATGAAGATATAGTTGTCTATTTTCAATCTCGTTATCGCGGAACAGATCCAGAAAATTGGAATGGTTATATTTGTGATGAACCTTTATTGTTACAAGCTAGTTATTTAGAAGCACTAACACAAGCTGGTATTGATTGGGGATTTTTTAGCGGTGCTACTCGCGGTTCTGCTAACTATATTTTAGAAAGACGTTTGGGTTTAACATCTCCGGTTTTAATTGCGATGGAAGATGCACCTGGTAAACCTGATCCGACGGGACTGTTTGCAACGATAAATTTATTAGAAAATGGTGCTGAGAAAAAGCAAACTGTGATTTATGTGGGTGATACAGTTGCAGATATGCACACTGTGACAAAAGCTAGAAGTTTAGATAATTCCCGCACATGGGTGGGTGTGGGAGTTTTACCACCTCATGTCCAGGGAACGGTAGAACGTAGGGACGCTTATACTGAGACGCTGATGAAAGCAGGTGCAAAGGTAGTATTTAGTAATGTGCAGGAATTGACACCGGAGGAAATTTGGGGGTGGGAAATATTTACAAAGTAGTGTGAAATAGGGTTTTTCAGGTGCGAGAAGCTATGCTAACGCACCTAATGTATTTAAGCTAAAATAAATTCCTCATGCCATTGTTTAGCGACTTTATCCCAACCAAAGGAATCTTTCAAAGATAACGCTTCCTGTCTGAGAGTTTCCTGTTTTTCGGGATTTTTTAATAAGTCTATTACTGCTTCTACAAAAGTATTGTTAGTTTCCTCATTTCCCGCAGGTCCAGGTATTCTAATTCCTGATTTCACAGTTTCATTTAAACCTGCAAAAGTTGTCACCACAGGAACACAACCAGCAGCTTGCGCTTTCCAAGCACTTATACAAAAGGTTTCTGGTGTATGACAAGGATAAACCCAAATACCCGATTGAAATAATTCCTTGATTAGTTGTTGATGTCCAATTCTGTCATGTTCATAAACGTTTTTCTGGTTGAATAATTCCATTATTTTTTTCTTTTTATCTAGTAATTGAGGAAATCTCTGAATATAGGGTGAATTAATTAGTGCATCCACTCCTTGCCAACCATAGAAAAGATGAAGTTCTGCGTCAGGAACTTCTTTTAATACTTTATCCCATTGAGTAAGTAGATGTTCAATTCCTCTTGTATAATCACTAATTGAAATTAATCTTTTAGGATTTCTTGTAATTTCTGTTAAATTGAAATCCTCTAAATTAATACCATTGGTTGTGAAAAATATTTTATCTTCTGGTATCCAATCTGGTAACATTGCTTTATGAAAGTTGGATAGCATAAACAGCTTATCAAAACTTTCGAGAAATGCTGCACGTTGCGATTCTTCAATCTCAGGAAATAATTTCGGGTTATCGTGCATCCATACGGCAGTTTTTTTAGCCTTAATTTTCATTTGCATTGGTTGAGTCCAAGCACGATGACAAATGAAGACATTAAAATTATCTTCTGGGTTGAATTTATCAACAGATTGATAAACTACTCCGTTATATTCTCCTTCCATGTCACCGCATCTGTTAAAGACTGTGACTTGATAACCTAATTTTATTAATTCTTGACTTAAATAAATTATCGCTTCTTCACTTCCTCCTATACCTTTATTAATTGAAATAGGAGACCAATCTTCTAGATGAAAGGGAAAATTGGAATAAATTACTATTGAGTTATTGTCCCAGTCCATATTGTTTGATTTTTCCCAAAAAGATGTTAATAATATAATATTATAAAGTGCAACCAAAAATGTAATTTAGAATTTGGAATTGGCGACATTTAATTAAGTAGAAAATTATTGGTACATGAATTATGCAGGATATGAATAACATCATCGGCAAATTTATTTGCTGTCTGATCACTGATAACAGGATCTACATAAACAAAGCTGAAAAATATCTGATCATTTAATGTGACAACTCCCAACCAAAAACAATCACCACCAAGATGTTGACCTGTAGCAAAATATAAGTCTTTGATTTTTATTTTGTCTTGTTTATATCCAACTTGGAATTTACCTCTATTGGAAATGGAAAAAGCATTGTTTCTTCCCATTTGTTCCTCTTTGCTAATGACAGATTGACCCATCAATTCCCTATCCAAACTGCGAAATCTGTTTTGTTTTAGCAAATTTAATGGTATACCACTAATCAAAGAATTATGTATTTTTGATTTACATTTTCTGGCTAAATCCCAAAAAGATGTATTTTTATCAACTAATTGATTAAATCCTAAGACAGAAATAAAACAACCTAAATTTTGATGATTAATCTCAGGTTGACAATATTTTCTTAAATTTACAGGCAACCCGTAAGCTAAATTTATCTGTTCATTGGGACTTAATAAGTTTGTAAAAGCAAATAACATGGCTGCACAAATAGCACCATGAACAGTGGTTTCCTCTTGTTTACATTTACTAATTAGCATCTTAGTTATATCTTGACTCAGGTTTCGTGGCAAGATTTTACTAAACCGTTCATTTGCAGATGCTTTACCTTCAATAATTAATTGTGGTTTGAGGTTTATTTGTTCATTCACTGAAGTTTTTGTAATTTCTGTTTCTTGAATGAGGTCATAATTAACTAGGTTTTCTATAGCTGGCATTAATTCCAATGATTCTATCTGTGGTATATTTTCACCATCTGCAATTTTTTGAGAATAAAGCAGTAAATCATTAATAAACTGCATACAAGATAGACCATCAACAATTCCATGATGGAATGTGATAATCATTTGACAGGTAGTTTGATTTTCTGGAAAATACAACAGAGTGAGACGACAAAGAGGAGTTTTACCTGGAGGAAATTTTGTATGTAGTTCTTTTTCTGCTATTTTTAATGCTTCGTTTTCATATTGTTGATAGATAACTTGTAAGGGAATTTCTGTTATCCCCTCAGATTGGAAATACATCCCATTTTCAGTTTCTACAATATAAACTTGCAGCATGGCATGACGTTGTTGAACTAATTTAAGTGCTTGTTGAACAATTTCAGGTTTTAACTTTCCTTCTATTTCTGCGATATTTACAATTATTCCACCCCCTAACTCGTGGCTTAGTTCCATCCATTTTTCAACTAAACCCAGTTTTCTAGTGATTGATTTCATAAATTCTTGGAGTTGATTTTTTGTTGTTCAACAAGCACTATGATCAATTAAATTTTCTACTTCAAAACAGGCTTACCAGTAGAAATAGCCTGTTCTACAATATCAACTGCTCGCTTCACTCCACCTGCTTTCTGAATCGCTGCTTGCAACCTCAAAGCATTCTTTTTATAAGATTCTTCCGTGAGGACTTTTGTAATCGCTTTCCGCAAATTATTCACATTCACTTTGTTCACAGGAACAGCTTCCCCACATCCTGACCAAACTATCCGGGAAGCTACTCCTGGTTGATCATTAGCAATGGGAATTGCTACCATTGGTACACCATTTGTTAAACATTCCAATGTAGTATTTAGTCCTGCATGGGTAATGGTGAGATTGGCTTTTTCTAATAGTTGTAACTGTGGTGCATAACGCACTACTAAGGGATTTCCTGGTAGTCCTTGTAAAACTTGAGGATCAGCCGAACCACCCAAGGAAATTACTAATTGGGCATCTAAATCTTTGCAAGCTTCGGCAATAGTTTTAAAAACTGGTAATAGGCGATTTTGCAGAGTTCCCAGTGAGGCATAAATTAAAGGTTGTCCGGTTAATTTATCAAAGGGAAAATCAGGAATTTCCCGACCTGTAGAATTATGATAGGGTCCTGTGAAGTGAAACCACTGGGGTAAATCTTTGCGGGGAAATTCTAATTCTTCTGGTTGTTGACTTATTTGTGCTAATGGAGAATAACGATTATTAACTTGAGAGTATGCAGGTAAATTGTTTTCTTGACGATAGCTATCTATTAATTCTGTAATCGGTTGAGTTGCTTTATTTAATAATTTATAACCTAATTTATTACGCAGTATTCCCCACCATGTTGGGTTATAATTCCAATTTGTTATAAATGGGGGAACGCTGGGTTCTCGATTTAAAACTACTGCACTACAAATAGTAATAAAAGGCATCCGACAAATTTCGGCAATAGTACCACCTTCTGCAAAAGTCTGATCTATTAGTAGTGCTTCTATACCTGCATCTTTGACAATTTTGGGGATGTCTCTGAGTTTGATGTTGATTTGTTCTTTAAAGAGTTTGATTGTGTATTTTAGTGCTTCCTGTCCACTTAATTCACCTAATTTAGCCAAAGCTTCTGCTGTTGAACCTGGGGGACATTCTGTTTCACCCATGACTTGAAATTCTAACCCTGCTGCTTGTGCTTTGGGTTGTGCATCAGGAACACCTATCAGGGTAACACGGTGGCCACGTTGTTGTAATTCTTTGCCTAATGGTAACATGGTGTTCCAATGACCAGTGGATGCTGGGCAAATTAAGCCGTAATGAGTCATGTTATAGTTTTTTGGTAAATTACAATGTTTTATACCAGAAAACAGCACCACAAGTCAAAAATATAGCTATTTTCTATAAAAAATCCTGTTACTAATTTGAAAACTTTATAAAACTTATGTTTAGTGAGCAACAACATCACTATATTAAAAATAATTATTGTCTGTTCAAGAATAAGGATATTTATGAATTATGCCTCTTATTAGTCTCATAGCTGCTATTTCCGAAGATCGTATTTTAGCTGATTCCAAAAAAGAACACATTCGTGGGGGTATTCCTTGGAATATTCCCAGTGATGTACGTTATTTTAAAGAAATTACCTGGCGACATCCTGTAATTATGGGTCGTAAAACCTATGCTACTTTTAATCATCCATTGCCAAATCGTACTAATATTATTGTGACTAGAAATATTGATTATCAAGCTCCTGGCTGTCTTGTTTTTCATTCACTGTCTGAGGCAATTCAATGGACAAAAATGAGTGAAACAGAAGAGATATTTATTGCTGGTGGAGAACAAATTTATACTCAGGCTATGGAATTTGCTAATAAGCTATATTTGACAATTGTGGAAGGGAGTTTTGCGGGTGATATATATTTTCCTGAATTTAGCAACTTTGGCAAATTAACCAAAGAAGAAAAATTACAGGAAAATGGTTTTAGGTTTAAATTTGTGGAAATTGAAAGATGTTAATTTTAGGTAATTTTTGGGGCGATCGCTCTTTTTTTTCCCAGCGATCGCCATCATCATTACTGTACTACTGTAATTTCAAAAATTTACCTAATGCTGCTATCAAACTAGGAGGCCAACGGCGAATATTTGTTACCCAATTAATATCTTTATACCGTGTATCTAGTCCATAAGCTGCTACCCAATTACTTTCAGCTTCTCCTTTGTTACCACCTACCCAATAAGCAGCGGTTAAAGCAGCACGCATATCTGCAAATTTAGGATATTTACGGACTATATTCCGCATTTCTCGGATAGCTGTATTTATTTCACCTGTTTCATACAAAGCTAGGGCATAATTAGCACGAGCAAAAGCAAAATTGGGAGCTATTTCTGTAGCTTTTTGATAGTCGGCGATCGCCTCTTCCCATTTCCCTAAACCTGCTGTGGCATTACCACGATTATTATAGGCCATTGCATCGTTTGGATCTAATTCCAAAACATGATTATAATCAGCGATCGCCTCTTCCCATCTTCCCAAACCTTCCAATGCTGCACCGCGATTTAAATAAGGATCAGTTACATTAGGTGCTAATTCAATGGCTTTGTTATAATCTTCTAGTGCAGCCTGTAATTTATTCTGACTTACCCGCGAATTACCGCGATTACTCCATATTGCAGGATTAGTAGGGAATTTTTCCAGAATTTCTGTCCAATATTTTTCCGCTGTTGTAAAATCACCTTGATTTGTAGCTGCAAAGGCTTTATTTGCTAACTCATCCCCTAATTGTAGCTCTTCTGCGGTAATGGTTTGGGTTTGTGCGATCGCTGGTGTACAAAAACCAAAGGTCAGTAATAAACTCAGGAAAATACAGATTAATTTAATCATTTGAATCCTTAATTATTTACGAGTTGCAATACCTAATTTCACACCTTCTACCTGTCGCACTTTATCCATCACAGCTACCACTTGTCCGTGATTCACAGCTTCATCTGCATTAAGTATTACCATCAAAGGTTGTGATGGTTCTGCTTTTGCTCTCACCTGATCTGCTAACTGCTCTAAACTAACAGCTTCTTTATTCAAAAAAATCTGACCGGTATTATTTATTGTGAGCGTCACCTGTGCAGGATTATCTCTTTTTGCTGTTGCTGCTTGGGGTAAATTTACTGGTAAACCTTCGGATCGGGTAAGATACAAAGTTGACATGATAAAAAATGTCAAAATCGCAAATATCACATCAATCATCGGCACAATATTAATCTGTGCAGGGATATCTGGATCATCTTGTAGGCGCATAGGTTTTTTCTCCTCTTTCGTAGCGACGACGATATAACAGTTCTAACTCTCCACCATATTCTTGAATCAAAGCTATTTGCCGTTGATAAAGTCCCCGGAATGTGTTAGAAAACAAAAGTGTAAAAATTGCCACAATTAAACCTGTAGCAGTAGAAACCAAAGCTTCACTAATACCACCTGTGACATTTGCAGTTTGTGATCCTCCCACATTCCCAATATTCAAAGATGCAAAGGAAGTAATTAAACCCAGTACAGTTCCCAGTAATCCTAACAGAGGTGCAAGGGCAATAATAGTATCAAAAACCGTGTTAAATCTTTTGAGCAAAGGTATTTCTGCCTGAGCTTCACTTTCCAAAGCCAAACGAAACTCTTCTGGGTTTGCCTCTTCTAGTTCCAAAGCTGTCAAAAAGATCCGGGAAATCGGCAAATCTACATTCTTCCTCAATGTATCAATGGTACTAACCACATTATTTTGACGATACAGACTCAATACTTCTCTGACTACTCGGTGCTGACGGTTGCTAATTTTGACCCAAAACCTGACTCTTTCAATAATTAGCCCTACAGCTACAACTGAAGAAAGTAGTAGTGGCCACATCACCACACCACCTGCTATAAACAGATTTTTGATGTCCATGTCCGATTTTCAAGCCTTGGGGTGAAATTTACTGACTAGTTCAGCCAGTATACCTGATCGATGTTCTCCCAGGGGAGTGCCGCAACTTAGACTTTACAACTAAGTTCGCTATCAATCTCCGCCCTATAGAGGTAAGGGGGATTTCGCGGATCTTTTTTCCACAAAATCAGAATATGGTCAATTATTAACCGATTTCAAAGCAAAGATAACTGCTCATTATTAGGTGGTTTAAAGCCCATGTGCTTATAAGCTACTTTTGTCGCCACTCTACCGCGAGGGGTCCGGCTTAAATAGCCAATTTGCATTAAATAGGGTTCATAAACTTCTTCTATGGTTTGGGTGTCTTCTCCTGTCGCTGCGGCTAAAGTCTCTATCCCCACTGGACCACCATTAAAGTTTTCAATGATCACACTTAACATTTTTCTATCTGTCCAATCTAAACCACAAGGATCTACTTGGAATAGTTGCAATGCTTCTGCGGCAATAGGTTGGTCAATTTCTGTAAATGATTTTACTTCCGCGTAATCACGGACTCGCTTTAGTAATCTATTGGCAATTCTTGGTGTTCCCCGTGAACGTTTAGCGATTTCTGTAGCGCCTTCAGCGTTAACAGGAGTTTGTAATAATTCTGCACTGCGGAGGACAATTTGAGTCAGTTCGTCAACTTCGTAAAATCGCAGCTTTTGGATTAAACCAAAGCGATCGCGCAAGGGTGAAGTTAACGCACCGACGCGGGTTGTCGCTCCCACCAAAGTAAATTTAGATAACGGTATACTTCTGATTCTGGCACTCGAACCTTTACCCACAGTAATATCTAAGCGATAATCTTCCATTGCTGGATACAAAATTTCTTCCGTCATCCGGGAAAGCCGATGGATTTCATCAATAAACAGCACATCACCCGGTTTGAGATTTACCAATATACCGACTATATCCCTTGGTCGTTCTAAAGCAGGGGCGCTAGTAATTTTATAATTTACCCCCATTTCCGCAGCTAAAATCATCGCCATTGTGGTTTTACCCAAACCGGGCGGACCATACAGCAACAGGTGATCCATCACTTCACCCCTAGATTTAGCTGCTTTAATGGCAATATCTAATACATCCTTTAAATCTTTCTGCCCAATGTAATCTGCAAAACGTTGGGGGCGAATACTCTCTTCCTGCTTACCTTCTTCCTCAACAGTCGCTTCCGGTTGCAGTATATTTTCCTGGGGAGGCGCTTTTTGGGTAGAAGCTTTAGGCGACTCGCGGCGCTGTTGTGGCTGTCCGTTGGGTTCTGGAGGCTGTTTTTTTGAGGAGATTATGGACATAATTCAGCTATCTTAACTTAGGGACTGGGGATTGGGGATTGGTGACTGGGGACTGGTGACTGGGGACTGGGGACTGGGGACTGGGGACTAGTGACTGGGCATTGGGTTATTAACTTCCCCCTGCTCCCTGCTCCCTGCTCCCCTGACTCCTGCCTCCTGTCACCTAATTCCCCAATTACCTTTACAATTTAAATTCCGAACAATTACCAAAGATAGAAAAATCACTATGTTATCTAAAAGAATTTTACCTTGTTTAGATGTCAAGGCGGGACGAGTTGTTAAAGGAGTTAACTTTGTAGACCTCAAGGACGCGGGTGATCCAGTAGAACTAGCCAAAGTTTATAACGAAGCCGGTGCTGATGAGTTAGTGTTTCTGGATATTACAGCTACTCATGAAGACCGGGATACGATTATTGATGTGGTTTACCGGACTGCTGAACAGGTCTTTATTCCGCTGACTGTGGGGGGAGGAATTCAAACCTTAGAAAATGTTAAAGGTTTGTTACGAGCCGGGGCTGATAAGGTTAGTATTAATTCTGCGGCCGTCCGCAACCCAAATTTGATCAATGAAGCGAGCGATCGCTTTGGTAATCAGTGCATAGTTGTGGCTATTGATGCCCGCAAAAGAGTAGACCCCAATAACCCTGGTTGGGATGTTTACGTGCGTGGTGGTAGGGAAAATACTGGAATAGATGCCTTACGGTGGGCGCAGGAAGTGGAAAAAAGGGGGGCTGGTGAATTGTTGGTGACAAGTATGGATGCAGATGGCACTCAAGCCGGATATGACTTGGAGTTGACGCGAGCGATCGCCGAATCTGTGCAAATTCCCGTTATTGCCTCTGGTGGTGCAGGAAATTGTCAGCATATCCATGACGCTTTAACAGCAGGTCAAGCTGAAGCCGCTTTATTAGCATCTCTTTTACATTATGGACAATTAAGCGTAGCCCAAATTAAAAATTATTTGCAGGAACGATCTGTTCCAGTCCGCTTGCCTTGTTGATCCCAGCCCCAGCAACCAATTCCATCTCTCTTCGGCTAGACACAGTTACCGAAAACAATGTTAATATTAGTTTACTAGTATTAAGAAATATTAAGAAATATGTTGATTCCTATTTTACTTTTTGATGTGGCGCTGGTTGCTTGGTCACTGCACCTGATGGAGAAAGCCTACGAAAACAAAGAATTTTCCCTCATGTTGGCGGGTACATTGGTTGCTCTGGCAGCGGCCGCAATGTTAGTAGTCTACTTTTTAATGGGACACTGTATGAGCTATTTATTAAAAGTTTCCTAAAGGCAGAAAGCAAGTAACAGGTGACAGGTGACAGGTGACACTGAAGAAAGCAGGGGTGCAAGGGTAAAATATTAACTTTTGCCTCTTGCCCTGTGCCTTTTGCTTTCTGTTCCCTGTTCCCTGTTCCCTGCTCTATAGGTAAAATAACTAAAAACGCAATTCTAGAAACATGACCAATCAATCTACTATCCCAGTCATTGTCAACGGTGCTGCTGGCAAAATGGGACGCGAAGTAATCAAAGCAGTAGCCCAAGCACCTGATATGACATTAATGGGCGCTCTCGATACCTCACCAGAACATCAGGGAAAAGACGCAGGAGAATTGGCAGGTTTAAGCGAACCCTTAGAAGTGCCAATAACCAATCAATTAGAGCCAATGTTAGGCTATGTAGCAGGAGAAAGACAGCTACAACCAGGGGTAATGGTAGACTTTACCCATCCAGATGCAGTGTATGATAACGTTCGCAGTGCGATCGCCTATGGTATTCGTCCCGTAGTGGGTACAACCGGTTTAAGTCCCGAACAACTCAAAAACTTAGCCGACTTTGCCGAAAAAGCCAGTACAGGTTGTTTAATTATTCCTAACTTTTCCATCGGTATGGTACTGCTACAACAAGCCGCAGTCACCGCATCCCAATACTTTGATCATGTGGAAATTATCGAACTGCATCACAACCAGAAAGCAGACGCACCAAGCGGTACAGCCATTCAGACAGCGCAGTTATTAGCGGAAATGGGTAAAACTTTTAACCCTCCCCAAGTCACAGAAACGGAAAAAATACCAGGAGCGAGAGGATCTTTAGTTGATGAAGGGATTAGAATTCATAGTGTACGCCTACCTGGACTCATTGCCCATCAAGAAGTAATTTTTGGTGCAGCAGGGCAAATTTACACCCTACGCCATGATACAAGCGATCGCTCCTGTTATATGCCTGGAGTTTTACTAGCAATTCGCAAAATTAACCAGTTAAAATCATTAGTATATGGATTAGAAAAGATTCTGTAAAACAGGAGTCAGGAGTCAGGAGTCAGGAGTCAGGAGTCAGGAGTCAGGAGTCAGGAGCGAAATTACTGTTTAGTCTCATTTCTAGAAATATATTGATATCCTGATCACCCTGTATAGTCCTATATTTGTGAAAATCCAAAATCTAAAATCTAAAATCTAAAAGGGGATGTTTTAGAACTGGAATCAAACAATTATCAATTATCAATTGTCAATTATCAATTAATTAATATGCTTGTTCCACTGACTCGCCAAAAATTTGAACAAATTATTCCTCTTATTGCCAGTGGTTCACAGTATAAATACTACTGGGGAAAATTCAACAACTTTTTACAAAGATTATTAATTTCTGTAGTCACAGTAGTTGTAATTTTCCTGCTAAGGATCTTTTTGAAACTAGATTTTGGTTTGATTTTTGTCTTTGGGGTATTTGGGGCATTTTTTTGGTTATGGTATCCCGTATTTCAAGCTAGTATTCGCAATGCAAAATGTCGGCGTTACAAGTATAGCGGTTTTTTTCGGGGGCGGGTAATAGATTGGTGGATTACAGAAAAATTAATTGGCAAACAAGAAACAGTCAATAACAAAGGCGAGTTAGTAATTATTGAAAATCGCGAAAAAAGAATTAATTTAGAAGTGGGCGACGATACAGGATTTAGTATCGAATTTGATGCCCCATTACGTCCTGCACACAAAGCGATCGCTCGTGGTCAAATCGCAGAAATGGTAGTCATGTCAAATCGCCCAGATTTAAGCATAATCGAGGAATTTAGTAATATCTACATTCCCAGTCGTAATTTATGGGTGAGTGACTATCCCTACGTGCGAGAAGATTTTTTTAATGAAGTTAGTGTTCGCTTACGAGAAAACCAACAAGAAAAACCCCGTCGCCGTCGTCCAGAACCACAAAGATATGGAGATGATTATTAGGAGTCAGGAGTCAGGAGTTATTAATCAATGGACAATTAACAATTGACAATTAACAATTACTTCTGGCTCATTCGTGAGAGGATTGGGAAATAGGAAATTTTTTCTTTTTTTCTCCTTGAAAGGAGAGGTCATAAACCTTGAATGAAACAGTTGTCAATTATCAATTATCAATTATCAATTAATAACTGATTTAACTTACCCCAGTTCTATCTTGACCATAAGCTTGCCAAGCTAAATCAACCAAACCATCAACAATAGCAGATGCTACCACCGCATTACCCTTACGACTGTCAATAGTAATATAAGGTACTAAAGAATCCTGTAAACGTTCTTTATCAGCAGTTACATTAATAAAACCTGCTGGAGTAGCAATAATCAAAGCCGGTCGAATTTCTTCCGCTTCAATTAAATCTACCAATGTAGTGAGGGCAGTTTGAGCTTGACCAACTACAAAAATTCCCTCTGGATAACGCTTGGCTAGAGTTTCAATACCCCAAGCCGAGCGAGTTCTTTCTTTTTGGGGACGGGTTAAAGCCTCCATACTGCAATACACCGGGTTGGCAAAGGTATTTTGAATATCGTAGGCAATACCCACCTGTACCATTGGCACATCTACCACAATGGTAGTACGTGCTGCCAGTGCGGCTGCTCCTGCTTGTAAAGCGTGTTCCGAAAAACGAATCAAAGACTGGTACTCAAAATCAGAGGTGGCGTATATTACTCGCCGGACTATTTCATATTCCGCTGGTGAAAAGACATGATCGCCAATTTCACTATCAATAATTGCCAAGCTTTGAGCATCAGTTACGTGCCATTCCATTGCCGTTAAGCTTCTCACAGATCAGCTTTCAGCTTATCATCACAAGGGAGGGAATTGGTAATTGGTAATTGGTAATTGGTAATTGGTAATTGGTAATTGGTAATTGGTAATTGGTAATTGGTAATTGGTAAT